>JAYUBR010000243.1:0-7329 GCA_043740775.1 Ferruginibacter sp.
CCGAAATTAAAAAGAAAGGGTTTGCTGATGTTGTACAATCCACTGACAGAAAAAATTGCACGAACCATCCAAGTGCCACAATATTATACCGATGTAGCCAATATTGTTATGATTAGTGAGAAGGAAGGAAAAAAAGTGCAAATGAAATTAAACAGAAAATATGAAATTGAACTATCAGTAAACATGCAGCCTGAAAGTTATACCTGATTTGTGATTGAATAGAGGCAATCAAATATACAGTGCAAAAACAAGCATGTATAAACTGGTAAGACGCATTTTAAATTTTAATTCAATAACGTTTTTATTTTATTTTCCAATTGTTCTTCATCCAGATCAATCGCAACAATCTTTCCTGTTTTATCCAATAAAAAAGTATTAGGAATTGCATCAACACCATATTTTACGGCTGTTTTAGAATACCAACCTGCCTTATCAAATACCTGAGTGTACTTAATTTTATCCTGTGCAATGGCTTTTATCCAATCACTTTTTTTACTGTCTATAGAAACACCAAAAACTTCAAAGCCCTGCCCTTTATATTTGTTGTACAATTTTATTACACCTGGTATAGAAGCCCGGCAGGGAGCACACCAGCTTGCCCAAAAATCTAATAAAACAACTTTCCCTTTTAATGAAGATAAATGTATGATGGTGTCGTGTACACCGGGTAACGAAATCTCGGGTGCCATTTGTTCTGCCTTTACCTGTGCCCTCGTACTAAAACCAATCAATAATAAAACTACAATTACGATACCATTTTTCATTTACAACAGTCTTTTTTTATGAACAAGGATAATATAAAATTCAATATTTTTTTTATTGTAATTATCATTTGGTTGTTTGCGTTTGCAGTACAAATATAGGAATGATCGGCTACAGTAAATCGTTAAAAATCTACAGTTGATATAAACCTTACTGCACGTTAATTTACAAAATTCCATTGTATGCCAAACCGTATTACCAAACCAGGATATGCATAATGCGGCGCTGCAAAATTATTTTCAGTAAACCCAAACCCATTTGCAAAATTGATGGTATTTAAATTTTCAGCACGGATAAAGGCAGTGAAAGATTTAATTCTGAAATGCAGAAAGGCGCTGATATCCGGACGGTTTTTTAATGTAAAGCCGCTATCCTGTACAAAAAACTGCCCCATCACCGGTGAGTAATTGTAAGCCTTGTAAGGCGTATAATACCTGAACTCAATACCAGTACTTAAATTAAGATTTTTAAAAAATACCCCTTCATAAGCAAGCCGGTTTCGGGTAAAAATCAACGGCACTTTTACGGGGGCCGCAGCATCTGTTTGCTGCATGGTTACTTCGGTATATAAGTTCCAGCGTTTGGTTAATCTTATTTTTTTTGCCGCACTCAATTGTAGTAAATTAATCACTTTAGAGTACTGGTCTTTTTTATAATAACCGGCAAAATAAGCATAGTTTGTAATCAGATAATTGGCAGCGGATAAACTTACAAAAGGGTTATCAGCCGTGGCTTTCAGGGTAATGATATTTTCCTTTTTATAACCACCTGTATCCCGGAAATTGAAAGAAGAAAGCGGGTTAAATATAAACGAAGGCGTTCGGTTTACATTGCTGAAAGCAAGCCGTATATTGCCCCATTTTTTATTTAAATACCTTGCCAGCGAGGCATTGATGTTGTAATCCCCGGAGTTTAACCCGGCCATATATAATTCTCCATTCGCCAGAATATCCCATAACCTGTTACGGGTTTTATTGCGGTATTCGCCATGTAAAATAATATTGTAAAAATTTTTTGTGCCCGATGAAAAAGTTCCTTTAATATTTTCTATCCGTGCACCGGCTAATAAATACTGTGCAGCATTTTTTGTATCGGGATAAGTTATAATAGAAAAATCATTGGTGATTACTTTCCATTTATCTGTAACCACCAGACTATCATGCCCAAGTGTATCAGCAAGCATCGCCGTATTATAAAAGTTTTTGTAGTAACTGGTGTCGCCAGCTACCAGGTCCCTGAACTGGTAACTATAATTGTTGTAAGTAAACGTATGCTGAAAACGAAGCCTGGAATAAAATAAATATTCTGTAGTAGAATCATTGATGGCAACAGAATCTTTTTTTCCAAGGTCATAATATTGCCTTAAAAAAAAGGTAAAATCCTTGTACACATTGCCCGTTGTAACAGTGGTATTAAAAGGATTAAAACTGGAATTGGTTCCTCCTAAATTAACGGGTATGGCAAACAGTTTATACGTTTTATCGGTTAAGTTACTATCGTTTTGTATGCCACCGTTTTCAGAACTTTTAATAACATTCCCCATCAGCATAAAATAACCCGCATATCTTTTTCGCTTACCCTGGTAATTGCTGAAAAGCCGGTAGCTTTTATGGTTGGCGTTTTGTGAAGAAAAATAACCAGGAGCACTGATGAGCCGGTATTCTAACCCGAAATTTAAATTGGGTTTTGGGTTTTGGGTATGAATGATATTAACTACCTGTTCTTTGGCTGAACCCAATTCGTAACTCATTCTTGTAAAAGGTTTGGTAGTTTTAAAAAAACGGCTGTTTTCCAATGTAAACCGGTACGCATCAAATGCGTGAAAACCTGCATCCCATCCGACTTTGGCAAAGGGGGCATATATCAGCGAATAGCCTGCGTTGCCATTGTTGCCCAAATATTGCTGGGCGGCAGGTATAGAAAAATATTTGTAAAAATCGTTCAGGTTGGTATCTATCCGGATATTCCTGATAGAATCGAGGTATTTATAGGTAATTGTAATAGAATCTTTCAGATCATCCCGGTGTTCAAATCCAAGCCCCATACTATCCCCCTTATTCTTGCCACCACCACCACTACCCGACATCCCCCTGCCGACATTTTTCATAGACTGCAGCGGATTTTGTGCAATACAAAACTGAAATATCCCCAACAGTAATAAAGAAAAAATTATTTTATACATCATTCAAAATTATTCATCACCATACAACCATTTATCGGCAGGCTAAAAAAACAAAATACTTACTGGTAATTTATAAAAGCAATATTAATTATACTTATAAAACGGCAACCAGTTCTTTAAAAATATGGGTCAGTTTCGGTTCTGCTTCTTTGGCTGCGTGCAACACTTCAGCATGGGTAATTTTATTTTCTTCCTCCCTTATGCCAAGGTCGGTTATTACACTCATGGCAAATACATCAAGGCCCATGTGTACCGCTGCAATCACTTCCTGTACAGTACTCATGCCCACTGCATCGCCGCCAATAATATGAAGTAATTTATACTCCGCCCTTGTTTCAAAAGTAGGACCGGTAACACCACAATAAATCCCTTCCCTCAGATGTATGTTTTCTTTGCTAGCAATGGTCTTTACTTTATCGATTAAACGCTTGCAGTAAGGCTCGCTCATGTCTGGAAATCTTGGCCCAAACGCCTCTTCGTTTTTACCTATCAAAGGGTTGATCGTAAAAAGGCTTACATGATCTCTGATAATCATCAGGTCGCCCACTGTAAAATCCAAATTCATTCCACCCGCAGCATTGCTGATCAGCAAAGTTGTAATCCCCAAAAATTTCATCACCCTTATCGGAAAAATTACCTCCTGCGGCGTATAGCCTTCGTAACAATGAAAACGGCCCAACATAGCCACTACTTTTTTTTCACCCAATTCACCAAAAATTAATTTGCCTTCATGGCCTTCCACCGTACTTACCGGAAAGTGGGGAATATCAGCATAAGCAATCTCTGCTTCTATTTTCATTTCCGAAATAAAGCTGCCGAGTCCGCTGCCCAACACAATACCCGCCAGCGGTTGCGTACTATAACGGCCCTGTATATACGCAACTGCCGCATTAATTTTTGTGATCATTTTTATTCGCTTGTCTATTATTAAGAACTGATTGAGCAGAACATTCTGCGCTACATGGTGCATTACCCAAAAATGGTTTTACAAAGAAAGGAAACTAAACCCAAGGTTGAATTAAAAAAATGGTAAAATAAGTACTGGGGCAACCCTCACAATAATAATTTTATGTTACCTGAGTTTTCGTCAAATTAAGTTTCCGTTGTTAAAAATTTTTGTCCGGGCCAGGAAGCTCTGTGCAAAATCCTTGTGTCACACTCTTGTGCCGCATACCGTCGGGCAACTTTTATCTAAGCGTAGAAGCACGCTTTATCCCGCATAAAGTAACATGATAAACTTTCCTTTGCAATCCACAAAGCAAAATAATTATATCATTCCTGTTTCCTGTTCCCTTCTTATCTTCGCAAAAATTTTTTATATCATGAACCTTCACGAATACCAGGCCAAAGAGCTGCTTAAAAAATTCAATGTTCCAGTGCAGGAAGGCATTGCCTGCAATACGCCTGCCGAGGCAGAAGAAGCTTACCGCCAGATACATACTTTGTACGACAGTAAGTTTGCCGTAGTAAAAGCGCAGATACATGCCGGTGGCCGTGGTAAAGGCACCATTCGTGGTAAAGAGCAACGTGGTGTTGCAATTGGTAAAAATGCAGAAGCAGTAAAAGAGATAGCACAAAATTTAATTGGCGGTACATTGGTAACCATACAAACAGGCCCGGCTGGTAAATTAGTAAACAAAGTACTGGTAGCACAGGATGTTTATTATGATGGCCCAAGCCCCGTAAAAGAATTTTATTTATCTATTTTAATGGACAGATCAAAAGGACAAAATGTAATTATGTACAGCACCGAAGGCGGTATGAACATTGAAGATGTGGCACACAATACTCCCGACAAAATATTTAAAGAATGGGTAAACCCCAGTGGGTTACTACAGGGTTTTCAGGCCCGTAAAATTGCTTTTAACCTGGGCCTTAGCGGCAATGCTTTTAAAAATTGTGTAAAGTTTGTAACCAATTTATACAATGCGTATGTGGGTCTTGATTGCAGTATGCTGGAAATTAACCCGCTGTTTAAAACCAGCGATGATAAGATTATTGCGGTAGATTGTAAAATGGATGTGGATGATAATTCATTAATGCGCCATGCGGATATTGCTGGTTTAAGAGATATCAGCGAAGAAGATCCAACCGAAGTGGAAGCAGGGAAATTCAACTTAAATTTTGTAAAATTAGATGGTAATGTAGGTTGCATGGTAAATGGTGCAGGCCTGGCCATGGCTACAATGGACATGATAAAACTAAGCGGTGGCGAACCGGCTAACTTCCTGGATGTGGGCGGTACAGCCAATGCGCAAACGGTGGAAGCGGGCTTTCGTATTATTTTAAAAGATCCAAAAGTAAAAGCAATTTTGATTAATATTTTTGGTGGTATCGTTCGCTGCGACCGTGTGGCACAGGGCGTTATTGATGCCTACCAGTCAATCGGCAATATTGATATTCCAATAATTGTACGCCTGCAGGGTACCAATGCCGATGTAGCAAAAACTTTAATTGACCAAAGCGGATTAAAAGTACAGAGCGCTATCTTATTAAGCGAAGCAGCAGCACTGGTGAATAAGGCGGTAGCATAAAACAATGTCGGATTTCGGATGGCTGATTTCGGATGTTCTTCAACATGTTGATCGTGCATTTATTTGATGCTTTTTGCAACCTGAATTTTATCAAAAAATCCCATTGTAGAATGGGATTTTTTGATGGTTAATATAATGATGACGAACAAAAACAGTCAACATCAGGCGCATTCTGTTGCCAAATAAATTACACCACATTTTCTAAAACTATTGTATGATTAAGGTTACTGAAACCAGTAGTCAGGCAACCGTCCATCATTTTCATTTCATTTAAAATTTAGCAGTTAACCCAACATAAAAACTCCTTCCTACGGCAGGTATTATTCCAGGGCCGGGGTATTCATCCGTCCTCCTTGTAAAATAAGATTTGTTGCCAAGATTATTTACACCAGCTTTTATTGCATAATTATTTATTTTATAAGTAGCGCTAAAATCTAAAACAGTATATGCCGGAATATAGCCTGCTATTGGGTTATCGCTTACCTTCACATTGGTTGCATCGCCAAAAGCATCGCCAATATAATTAACCTGAAATGTGGAGGAAAAAATTTTGTTGTTATAAATAATGCCTGCTCTTTCAATTTGTTTGGCAGCGGTTTCTACCCGATTTCCATTAAACACACCGCTTGTATATTTTGCATCAATATAGCTGTATGAATTAAAAATACTTATTCCTTGTTTTGATTGTTGATTTAAATACTTTAAAATATTAAACTCAATATAGGCTTCTAATCCTTTGTGTACACTGTTGGCAATATTTGTTCTGTAACCAAAATCAAGTCCTGTTATGGGGTCTGTTTTTACAATTTCGCCTATACGATTATTGTATGCCAGGTAAAATAAACTAACATCTACATTTAAATAATTTTTTATGGTTGTCCGGTAACCCAGGTCCGAATTAAAACCATTGGCATCTTTTAAATTGGGGTCAATTTTTGAAGTTACGCCAAATGGTTGTTGCTGGCTGTAGTCAATCGGCCGGTAGGCCTGGCTTATATTCGCATAAATACTTGCATTATATTTTGGTTTGTATTCAATACCGACACCGCTTAAAAGAAAAATTCTGTTTTTCCTTTTGTCGGTTGTTACTTTATAAATATCATCGGTTGTATATCCTTTTACAGTGCTGTTTAAATATTCCAGTCTAACGCCCGGCGTTACCATTAGTTTATTTCCGATTCTAAAAATATTTTCAACAAACGGAGCGATATTGGTAGTGGTAAAATTTAAATTATACTCCCAGTTTCCGGTGATGGATAAATCAAAATCGCTGCCGGTAGAACCTTGCCCACCGCCCAGTCTTTTAAACCAGGCATAGGTAAACCGCACACCGCCGGCCAGTGTAGATTTATTTTTTCCCAGCTTATAGCTGGTAGAAAATCTTGCCTCGGTTGCAATGCTGTGCATATCTTCACTTTCTGCTTCCCTTGGTACGTATTGATTGGTTGCCGGATCAATGGTATCCAATGCACTTGCACCACCATCTTCATTGCGCCAAACCAACGAACGGTTACTAAAAATATAGGTTGTTTTCAAACTGAAAGTAGTATTATCATTTGGGTTGAGGTTAATGTAACCACTGATAATATTCCAGGGACTTTTTAACCAGTTTCTTGCCCTGATAGATGCCTTTGGATTTGCATCAAAAAGACTGTCGGATAAACCGCCGGGCATGTGAATTTTATTGCGAAGCAAAGAATATTCAAGCCCCACATTTATTTTTTTTGATGCCGTGTATTGAATTTTACCAAAACCTGAAAACTGCCACTGCTGGCTGTTTGGCCGGTAACCATCCATATTTCTTTGTTGAAGAAAACCATAGTAACTTATTTTTTTATGGGTGCCTCCAAC
>JAYUBR010000244.1:0-2179 GCA_043740775.1 Ferruginibacter sp.
GCTTCGGGCATTTTCATAATGTTTCCGCCAATGGCGACTGCAGCGTTGTTCACCAAAATGTCTATCCGGCCAAATTCAGCAATGGCTTTGCTGATCAAAAGATCCACCTCTTGGGTTACTACTACATCACATTTTACAGCACGAATGCTACCTCCGCTTTTAGTTATCCTTTCTGCTTCTTCTGCTGCTTTTGTTTCATCGATATCTGCCATCAATACCGTGGCGCCTTCTTTTGCAAAAGCTTCGCTGATAGCGAGCCCGATGCCGCTGGCAGCACCTGTAACGATGGCAACTTTATTCTTCAATCTCATGATGAATGGTTGTGGGTTTTTTATTTAACCAATAGCTTTCTATTTCTTCCAGGCTCTTACCTTTTGTTTCGGGAATAATTTTTATGGAAAGATACAAGGCAGGTGCAGTGAGTAAAGCAAACAGCCAAAAGGTTCCTGCTGGTCCGAGCCTTTCAAGTAAAATGGGTGTTAACTGGCCAACCAGTGCGGTGCCAATCCACAAAGAAAAAGTGGCTACCGACATGGCTTGTCCGCGGATTTTGGCAGGAAAAATTTCTGACAATAAAACCCAGATAACCGGTCCGTAGGAGAATGCAAAGCAAGCGATAAAAAATAAAATGCAAATCAATAACAGGTAGGCATTGCTGTTATTAAAATAAAACAGCAGTCCAACAATTACCAGTGAAGTAATGATTCCGATAACACCTGCAATCAGCAAGGGCCTTCTGCCCAACTGGTCAATTTTCCAGATGGCGATGAGGGTGAACAATACATTTACCAGCCCGATGATCACCTGTCCACTCAATGCATCTGCTGTTGCAAGCCCCGCTTTTTCCATAATACCCGGCCCGTAATAAATAATGGCGTTGATACCACATACCTGCGTTAGTACTGCCAGTGAAATACCAATGATCATCGGCAACCGGAAACTACCTTTGAATGCAATCGCAAGTCCACCGCTTTCTCTTTTTAAATTTGTTTTGATATCGTTGATTTCTTTTTGTGCTTCGGCAGTTGGTACAATTTTTTGGAGTACCAGCAAGGCTTTTTCTTCATTGCCTTTGATGGTAAGCCACCGCGGACTCTCAGGTACAAACTGTAACAGCAATAAAAATATCAATGCAGGCAGGGCAGATGTACCCAGCATGATTCTCCATACTTCGCTTACCATTATTTTATGAACCAGCCCGGTGGTTTGTGAGAGGCTTTCTGAGTGCGACAATTTAAGCAACCATGCATTGCTGAAATAAGAAAGCAAAATACCGATGGTAATGGCAAATTGGTACAGCGCTACCAAACGCCCTCTTTTATGTGCCGGGGATAATTCAGAAATATACAAGGGTGATACCATGGAAGCAACACCAATACCCAGTCCGCCAATTAAACGATAGATCACCAAATCTGTAAACCCAATTGCAAAGGCACAACCGATGGCAGAAATGCCAAACAGCAAACCGGATAAAATCAGTACTTTTTTTCTGCCGTATTTGTCACTTAAAATTCCGGCGATGGCTACACCCAAAATGCAACCTAATAATGCCGAGCTCACATACCATCCGGTGCTGACGGCATCTAATTGAAACTGTGTACTGACAAAGCCAATGGTGCCGGAGATGACTGCGGTATCGTAGCCAAATAAAAATCCGCCAATGGAAGCAATGATGGCCAATGTATTGACATACCTGTTACCCGTTTGTTGTGCTGACATTGTTGTATGGTTTACTTAGATAAGGTTACTGAGCAAAGACAGGCCAATCATTTAACGGAGTCTTCAAATAATTTGCATGCGCAAGTTTTGAAAGCAGCCGCACAAGGCTCAATCGTTGTTATAAATATACCAAGACTTAGGGGAATAAAAATTTTGTTTGAACAGGCGGATTTTTTTCGCAAAGGAGTTTATAATATCTGGTTAAACTCCAGCCTTTCTCCATCAGGCCCGGTAATATTAAAATACCGGCAGCCATTTTTCCAGAAGGGGAGAAAAACCGGTGCAGCTTCTATCACATTAAATCCGGCTTCTTTTAATTGAGTAAATGCTTCATCAATATCAGATACATCAAAAGCAATGTGATCAATATGTCCATTGCTGCGGTTCCTGATTTCTTCCAGTTCTTTCGGCGGCATCTGGTATAGCTCAATTATCATTTGGCCTTGCTGCATCATCGCCA
>JAYUBR010000245.1:0-2170 GCA_043740775.1 Ferruginibacter sp.
GCAGGAATGAATATCATATGCCAATCTTCCTGCAGCAATTGCACGATCAGTATTTAGTAGTGTTTCCAGTTCTTCTTTTGTTTTGCAATTAAATATAAAAATACCTTTCCAGTTACCATCATCTCCAAAAGGCCCTGCCACTTTTAATTTGCCATCGTAATATAAACGATTGATATTGGCCATGTCGCTTTCCTGAATTTTAGTGGCTGTAGCTGAATCCTGCGTACGGTTTTTGCCTTACGTAAGCAGCACAAACCAATATTGTTTTATTTGGTTTTCAGGATGAGCTTTTTCTTTAGCGGCAATTGTTTTATTTTTTTGTTGTGCCATTGCAGCACCTGCGCAAGCAGACATTATAATGACAGCCAACAAATATCTCAATGCAGTATTCATAAAAATAATTTTACCGAAAATACAAAAGGTCTGTAAATAATTGCCTTGGCATACCGTTGGTACAATTCCTTATAGCCCGCTGCTTCGCCTTTTTTGCAGCGTTCTATCAGTTCATCGTGATGTGGCAATACTGTCAGTTCCAAAAAAGATTGTTTTATTAATATAGAAACAAGGCCTTTTAAACAATGTTGCATTAAAGGTAAACACAACCATTTTTGTGGTGTTGAAGATATTATCTTTGCGGAGGATAGAACACAGATGACGCTGATTTTTCGGATTTTACACGGATAAAAAAAATCAGTTCAAATCAGCTACATCCGTTTCATCCCCGCCAGAATGAATCTTTCGGGCTGGCGTGTTCTATCCTACGCTTCGGTAAAAGTTCAATAATGGTATGCGGTACAAGGGAGTGACACAACTATGTTAAACAGAATTACAAATGCTTATTCAAAAAAATATTACATAATCTTCAAACCAATCTCCTCTATACCCCTTGGGGGGTTGAGGAGGCTTCTCTATTTACCATGGCAGCTAAAACAGACAATTTTCAAAGTCCGGATTATTTTAATGTAGATGAATTATTAACCGAAGAACATAAGTTGGTAAGGGAAAGCGTACGCAACTATGTGAAAAAAGAAATCAGTCCGATTATAGAAGACTATGCACAGCGGGCAGAATTTCCACAACAGATTATTAAACAGTTAGGCGACCTTGGTTGCTTTGGCCCAACAGTGCCTGAGCAATATGGCGGTGGCGGACTGGATTATATAAGCTATGGCCTGATGATGCAGGAACTGGAACGGGGCGATAGTGGAGTGCGGTCTACCGCCAGTGTGCAGGGCAGCCTGGTGATGTTTCCTATTTACCAATATGGCAGCGAAGATCAGCGGAATAAATATTTACCCAAACTGGCCAGCGGCGAATGGCTGGGTTGTTTTGGATTAACAGAACCCGATCATGGCAGTGACCCAAGCAGCATGCTGACGAATATAAAGGATGCAGGTGATCATGTTATTTTGAACGGTGCAAAAATGTGGATCAGCAATGCGCCCTTTGCACAGGTGGCTGTTGTATGGGCACGCAACGAACAGGATGAAATTCAAGGAGTGATTGTGGAAAGAGGCATGGAAGGTTTTAGTACGCCTACCACCCATGGCAAATGGAGCTTAAGAGCCTGTGCAACCGGTGAGCTGGTGTTTGATAATGTGAAGGTTCCAAAAGAAAATATTTTACCCAACGTGAAAGGATTGAAAGGTCCGCTGGGGTGCTTAACCAAAGCCCGTTACGGTATTGCCTGGGGTGCGATTGGTGCTGCGATGGATTGCTATCATATTGCTTTGGAATACAGTAAAGAAAGAATTCAGTTTGGAAGACCCATTGGAGGTTTTCAGTTGCAACAAAAAAAACTGGCCGAAATGGTGACTGAAATAACCAAAGCTCAATTGCTAAACTGGCGCCTCGGTGTACTGATGAACGAAGGAAAAGTTACTCCTCAACAGGTAAGCATGGCTAAAAGAAATGCCTGTGAAGTAGCCACGAATATAGCAAGAGACGCAAGACAGATGCTGGGCGGAATGGGCATTACAGGTGAATACCCTGTTATGCGCCACATGATGAACCTGGAAAGCGTGATTACTTATGAAGGCACCCATGATATTCATTTGCTGATTACGGGGATGGATGTTACGGGACTTAACGCTTTTAAATAGGCGGCTCCGGCCCCCTCTATCTCTCCCAAGGGGGAGGAAATGGAGCAGATTGGTGAGAAGATTATGTT
>JAYUBR010000246.1:0-2169 GCA_043740775.1 Ferruginibacter sp.
CGTTACCTTCCCATCAAGACTAACTTTATAGGTTTTTGAATTGGGAATATCCTGAAAAAAAACTTCACCTTTTGCATTGGCTGCAATGCCTTCTGTAAAGCCGTACCCCTGCCCTACAAGTTCCCAATCCTGCCCGGGAATTAATAATTCGCCCAGGTATTTATTTTTTGATGATCCGGTTGTTACTGCTTTAGGCCAGTCTTTCCAAAGCCAGCGCATGGCAGCAGGAAAGATGGATGTACCCTGACTTCCATTGTGACCATCTTCTCCCCAAACATGTGTTACTTCATAGCCGCTAAAAGTGAGTGCACGTTCCATTGTTTCATTGGCTTTCCACCAGTCACCACCATAAATATTCAAATCATTGCTGCCATCCTGTAAAAAAATCCTGATGGGTTTGGGTTCATATTTTCTTATCAATGTTGAATAATGATCGGCTCCCCGCAGACCAACATACGTACCGATGGCGCTAAACACACGGGAGAATTCTGCGGGTTTTTCCCATGCTGCCGTGAAGGCGCAAACCGCTCCGCTACTGGATCCGCCAATGGCCCGGTCGTTTCCATTTTTTGATAAATGTATTGCACGGCCATCAGTGGTGTGTTGCTTTTCAACCGCAGGCAAAATTTCTTCCAGAATAAAACGGGCATAGGCATCTCCCAATCCATCGTATTCAAAACTACGGTTGTAACGATCATTGGCGGTGGCAGCGTCTGCAGCCAATACACGGCCATGCATCACGAAGACACCAATGGTAACAGGCATTTCATTTCGATAGATGAGGTTATCAAAAACGGTGGGGGCTTTCCATTGAATGCCATCCTGGTTTACATACACACAGGCAGGTTTATCCGCACGGTACTGAGCGGGTACATACACCCAATATTCCCGCCAGGTACCGGGGAAAATTTTAGATTGATCAAAAGTAAATTTCAGCACCTCTCCTTTTGGCACACCTGCCTGTTCCAAAGATGCAGAATCAATTGTGTATTTAATGGCCGGGGTCTGTGCCAGCAATTGTATTGATGAAAGAAGGATAAGGGAAGCAATCAATAACTTATTCATGTTGCAGGATGGTTTTAATATTTTAGTTTGCAGTAACCGGTTGAAAATTTTTGCATGTTAAAATACCATTTTCTTTTTTAAAATTCATTATTAAAAAAATAGACTGAAGCTTTTTTGTAAGATATAAAAAGTCTGAAAGGCGCCTGGCATTTCGTTTTATTTTTGTAAACAGTTTGCAGCATGTATGAAAAGATCATTTTTATAGCGCCTGTAAAAAAGGTTGCTGAAAACAAATACAATTACTTAATTTACGGTTCAGGTCTGCAAATATTTTATCTAAAATCAGCTTCATGAAATCGACAACAAGAGTACAGCTTTCGGTGATGATGTTCCTCGAGTATTTTGTATGGGGGGCATGGTATGTAACAATGGCTACCTATATGGGCGAACATTTGCATGCAACAGGTATCCAGATTGGGGCAGCCTACAGCGCTTTGGCAATTGCCACCATGATATCACCATTTTTTGTCGGCATGATTGCTGATAAATATTTCGCAGCCCAGCGCATTATGGGCGTATTACACATTGTTGGTGGCGCACTCTTATTGCTGGCAACTACAATCGAAAGCAGCACCGCTTTTTACTGGGTCATTTTATTTTACTCTTTGCTCTACATGCCCACCATTGCATTAAGCAACAGTATTGCTTTTCATCAAATGGAAGACCCTGGTAAACAGTTTCCATGGGTACGCGTATTTGGCACACTTGGCTGGATCGTTGCCGGAGTACTCATTGGCACTTTAGGAATAGAAAAAACTTCTTCTACATTTTACATGGCTGCAGGCGTTTCGGTAATATTAGGTTTACTGAGTTTTATTTTGCCCGATACGCCTCCTCAAAAAGATGCAGATGCTTCTGCTTCAAAGGCACTTGGCACCGATGCCTTTGTGTTGTTTAAAGAAAAACCCTACCTCATTTTTTTTATAGCCGCGATCCTTGTGTGCATTCCGCTATCGTTTTATTATGGGTTTGCCAACAAGTTTTTAAATGAATTAAATTTTGACAACGCCGCAGGTAAAATGACGCTGGGGCAGGTTTCAGAAGCGGTGTTTATTTTAGCCATCCCATTTTTATTTAATAGTATTGGCGTAAAGAAAATGTTGC
>JAYUBR010000247.1:0-7270 GCA_043740775.1 Ferruginibacter sp.
AGTTCATCACTCATCGGGGTAACTTTGCTGTCGAATTTAGTAATCAGATGCCCATTTTCGTCCAGTAAAAATTTATTAAAATTCCAGGTAATGGTTGCATCCAAAACCCCGTTTTCGCTTTTGCTGCAAAGCCATTTGTAAATAGGGGCAATATCATCTCCCTTAACAGAAATTTTAGCCGCCATTGGAAAAGTAACTCCGTAATTTTTCTTACAAAATTCTTTTATTTCTCCATTGGTACCAGGTTCCTGTCCGCCAAAATTATTTGCAGGAAACCCGACAATAATTAATTTGTCCTGGTATTTTTTGTGCAATGCTTCCAGTCCTTCATATTGTGGGGTAAATCCACATGCAGAAGCAGTGTTTACAATCAATATTTTTTTGCCTTTAAATTTGGCAAAATCAATAGTGGTGCCATCTAAAGCTTCTACTTTAAAATCATAAATTGATTTTGAATACACTGTTGCTGAAGGAGAAACTTCCTTATTCATAAATGTGTTATTTGTTTTGGAAGCGCCGAATAAAAGCGCAAAACTGATTGATAATAATTTGATCATAAAATTGATTTTAGTTTATAACGTATAAAAATACATGTTTGTTTAATAATTATTGTTTTTCATAACATCCTATATCCGGTAATCCAACCGAACGGTTGCTGTCATCAAGATCTTTGGCAAAACGAGTGCCACCAATTCCTTTATTAATTCCCGGAGCCTGGATATTGTTTGTGTGAAAATCGAATATTTGTTTGCTCGCATCAACATTATCAAAAAGCGGGTCCTGGTTTTTAATGGCTTCCTTAAAAGTACTGTTTAATGGGTCTTCCCTGGTTTTATAAAGGCAATGATCAAACAAAACATTGAATGAACCGGAACCTTTTTTGTCAACCAGTATTTCATTATCCACCGTGTTGTTATCTCCCCAAAAAATGCAATTGCGAAATACGGCGTTGAGGCTTGCGGTAAGTATGCCACCATCCAGCGAGGCATAATCCGTTACTACCAGCACCGGTTTTTTATGAATGTTGTAATTAGTTGAATAGCCAGCAACGGTGCAGTATGTGAGATTATAAATTCCGCCATAGGTTAAGCTTACATTGGTACCACAATTGGTAATTAAACTATTATCTGCATCAACACTTGAATTAACAGAGAGTAAGCCAGCATCATAAGCATTGTTAATGATGCATTGATGTAAAATTAATTTGGGGTTACTGTTAACAGATGGCTTTTCTACTACTGCAGCCTGGTATGCATTTTTTATAATTGCATATTTTAGTACATTATTTTTACTGCTTTCCCTGAAATAAATACCCGGCCAACTGGCTGGTAAACTTTTATAATCCGCATCAAGGCGGTCACCATTAAGAATTACGCTTTTTTCTTTGGTGCCATTTATTATAAGTGTACCGTCCACAATAAATGGTGCATCAGCGTGCGAATAAATTTTGCATCCGGGTTCAATGGTAAGTGTAGCTGCAGAATCAATTCGTAAGCTTCCAAGCAAAACATAGGGTAAGCTACTGCTCCAGTTTATATTTCCTTTTATAACCCGGTTACGCAAAAAATTGGCGTTTTGTCCATAGGCTTCCAGTTGTACAAAGTGGCTGTTACCATTGTACATGATCATAATACTGTCTCTTACTATAAAAGGCAGATTGGTAATGCTGGGATTGATATGTACCGTAACAAAAACATAAATGCTGTCGTTGGCTGCTATTTCAATATTACTTGCTTCATCCGCTGGTGTACCGTTGATATTTATTTTAAAGGCAGAAGCAGATCCGGCCATCAGTTTAATGGTACTCAACAACAACTTTTGATTATTAAGATTATTAATTTTAAAAGATTGTGTGATTGAACCGATGCTGGTAAAAACGGTATCGTATTTAAGGCTGTCGGTACTGGTAGAAAGCTGTGCATTCTGGCTGGTTATAAATGAATCTTTCTGGCAGGAAGTGAACGGTAAGCAAAATATTGTAATCAACAGGCAACCCCAAAAAGGCAGTCTGAAAATATGGGTTACAATATGCTTCACCATTCAAAAATAGTTATTTATTTCAATTGTATTTTTTTTCATAGCCGGCTGTTATTTTGGAGCATGCGCCAATGTTGCAATGCTCAACTGTACATTATCAATTAAAGCAATTGTACTGCCACAAGCTTCAAGTGTTGCACCTGTAGTAACAACATCATCTACCAGTAATACGTGTTTACCTGCCAGTTGGGTTGTGTCAGTAATAATAAAACTGCCTGCTACATTTTCCCATCTTTCTGTTCGGTGTTTTTTTGTTTGTGTATCCGTATAGCGCTGGCGCAGCACATTGTTTTTTATAACAGGGATATTCATAACAGCAGACATTCCATTGCAGATAATTACTGCCTGGTTGTAACCGCGTTTTCGTTCTTTATCCGGATACAATGGCAAGGGGATAACTGCATCAACCGTATCAAAGCGGTTACTTGCCAGTAAACTTTTGCCCATTAATTCACCCAGATAAAATCCAATATCTGTATTGCCTTTGTATTTAAACTGATGAATGAGTTGTTGTATCAGTGAATTTTTTGAAAAATAAAACTCACTATGCGCAGCGGCCAATTGCATTCGCCCCCAGAATATTTTTTCAACCGGGTTATTGGCGTACAGCGCAAAATTGGTTTCTGGTAAATTCGTAAGACACTTTATACACAGTAAATTGCCCTCATCCAAAAGATCGCTACCGCATCCTGTACAAACATGCGGGTAAAAAAGATGAATGGTATCTGATAATATGGTTTTGAAAAAAGGCACAGGCTAAATGTACTTTAAACAATTCTATATTCAAAGCCATTGCTTATTACCCTTGCTGATTTTTTAAAACAAATATTGGTACAGTTCTTCTACTTTGGCCAATGGCACTATTTCAATACCAGCATGGCCTGCGGAAGAACTGCCTTTTATTTTACCCAGTGATTTGGCATTGTACTTACTTACAATTATTTTTTCAAAGCCCAGTTTTTCAGCTTCGGCAATGCGTTGTTCAATTCTGTTCACAGCCCTTATTTCGCCACTTAATCCTACTTCACCTGCAAAGCAATAATGCTGGTTAATGGGAATATCTTCGTAACTGCTGAGCAGGGCACAAACAATCGCCAGGTCAATGGAAGGGTCTTCTATTTTAATACCGCCCGCAATATTTACAAATACATCTTTAACACCAAAATGAAAGCCACCACGTTTTTCAAGAACGGCCAGCAATAATTGTAACCTTCGCAAATCGAAACCACTTACCGTACGTTGTGGTGTTCCATAAACACTTTGCGTAACCAACGCCTGTCCTTCAATCAGCAAGGGGCGAATGCCTTCAATAGTGGCAGCAATGGCAATGCCACTTAACTGCTCTTCTTTTTGTGTTATTAAAATTTCAGAAGGATTGGTTACTGCCCGCATGCCTTCTCCGGTCATTTCGTAGATACCTAATTCGGCAGTAGAACCAAAACGGTTTTTTAAAGTACGTAAAATGCGGTAGGCGTAATGGCGGTCACCTTCAAACTGCAGCACTGTGTCTACCATGTGTTCCAGTATTTTAGGGCCGGCAATATTGCCATCTTTTGTGATATGGCCGATTAAAAAAACCGGGGTATTGGTTTCTTTGGCAAAGCGCTGTAATTCGGTAGCACATTCTCTTATCTGGCTCACACTTCCCGGACCACTTTCTACAAAAGGCGATTGCAGGGTTTGTATACTGTCAACAATTACCAGTTGTGGTTTTAATTTTTTTATTTCCTGAAAAATGGTTTGGGTATTGGTTTCTGTGAGCAGATAAAAATTATCGCTTTTAATACCCACACGGTCTGCCCGCATTTTTATTTGTTGTTCACTTTCTTCACCACTGATGTATAATGTAACCACATCTTTCAGTTGCAAACCAATTTGCAAAAACAAGGTAGATTTGCCAATGCCTGGTTCGCCCGCTACCAGCACAATGCTGCCCATTACAATGCCTCCACCCAGCACACGGTTTACTTCTGCATCTGTTGTAATAATTCTTTTTTCTTCTGCACTGCTTACATTATTTATTGAAATGGTTTTTAATTTCCCAATACCATTGTATTCTTTCCATTCATTGTTTTCGGCTTTGTCATTTCCTTTTACAATCACTTCTTCTACAAAAGTATTCCAGTTATTACAGGAAGGGCATTTGCCGGTCCATTTTGTACTTTCATATCCGCAACTCTGACAAAAAAATGCTGACTTGGTTTTACTCATCCTGTAAAATTAAAACGGAAAAAATTAGCAACATTTATTTTTTGTGAGGCACAATATTTTTAAAAGTGTATCGTGTTATAAATACCAGGAAAAAAAGATTTCTGCAAATTAGCAATGAAATTAAAACAGTCAATTATAATCATTTAAAAAAGAAGAATGATGCACCTAAAGGTTACTGTAAAGTAAAAGGGTCAGCATTTCTGCTAACCCTTTGTACTTACTAACCCATTAAATTCTATTGCTAAATTACAAATTGCCCACACATAAAAAAATAAATCTTTTGGGATGTTGATAAGTTTTTAGCTGTTTACAGGGTTTTAAAATATCACTGATCGGTGCTATAACTAATTGATTACTAATAATATAAATGCATATTTGCACTTATAATTTCG
Organism: Ferruginibacter sp.; assembly: GCA_043740775.1. GTDB lineage: Bacteria > Bacteroidota > Bacteroidia > Chitinophagales > Chitinophagaceae > Ferruginibacter. Next base: position 4,641 of record JAYUBR010000247.1, read on the forward strand.
ACCTTTCCAGCCCCTGAAATAAAAAAATAAAATAAATAATTTAATTTGGTTTATAAAATAAACTACTTTATGTTCGTTGTGAAATTTAACCGCAATGAAAAAATCATTATCCATCATTTTATTACTGGCTTTTTGTACAAGCAAGGCACAGGTTTCTATTTCAGGATATATTACAGATAATAAAAACAGGCCTTTGCGTGGGGTAAGTATAGCTTTAAAAAATACATATGATGGGGCAACAACTGATTTAGCTGGTAGATATTCTTTTGTAACTTCTGAAAAAGGAGACCAGCTTTTGGAAGCTACCATATCAGGTTATTATAGTATATCTCAAAAAATAACCATTGGTTCGGCAGCTCTGAAACAGGATATTTCCCTGAAAGAGCAAATTACAGAATTAAAGGCGGTAGTGATTTCCGCAGGTTCATTTGAGGCGAGCGATAAAAACAAAGGAGCAGTTTTGAGTGATATTGACATTGTAACCACCCCAAGTGCCAATGGCGATATTACCAGTGCGTTTAAATCATTACCCGGAACCCAGCAGGTGGGAGAAAGCGAAGGGTTGTTTGTAAGAGGAGGTACGGCCACAGAAAGCAAAATTTTTATGGATGGGAATCTGGTAAACAATTTCTTTTACAGCAGTACCCCCGGCATTGCCACCCGTGGACGCTTTAACCCATTTTTATTTAAGGGCACTGTTTTTAGTACCGGTGGTTACTCTGCTTTGTATGGGCAGGCACTATCTTCTGCCTTAGTATTAGAAAGTAAAGATCTTCCAGAGAAGACCGAGGCCGACCTGGCTATTTCTGTTCTTGGTCTGGGCGGGAGCATACAGCATCTTGCAAAAAATAAAAAATCATCCTGGGGTGTATCTGTCAATTATACCAATCTTTGGCTGGCATTTAATGTAATTAAACAAAAGCAGGATTTTTTTCAGGTGCCGCTTGCAAAGCAGGCAGATGCCAATTTTAGAATAAAGATAAAGAATGGCGGCTTTATAAAATATTACGGGTATATCAGCACCAACAAAACGGGGTTTCGCTCGCCCGACATTGATTCCATCATTTTGAAAGACGCATTTTCAATTGACAATATCAATACCTATCAAAATATTAGCTGGAAAGACAGAATAGGCAACGGCTGGAAAATTAATACAGGCATTAGTTTTAGTACTAACAAAGATGATATTGTAAACGAAGTGCAGGATGGTGGCAATGAAAAATTTACCAGCAATAATCCTTTGTTCAATTATAAAAATTTTAACCTGCTTAACAAAGCTAACTATGCACAGGGAAGAATGGTTTTTGAAAAGAAATTGTTTGGTTTGAACGCCATTCGTTTTGGAACTGATTATTTTTACAGCAATGAAAAAACCACCTACACCTTGTATGACGGTACAAAATTTACGCAACAGGTAAATGATCATTTGCTGGCGGCATTTGCAGAAACGGATATTTATGTAACCAATAGTTTAGCAGCGAAAATCGGGAGCCGTTTAGAACATTCTGAGCTCATCGGGAAATGGAATATAGCACCAAGAATTTCTTTGGCCTACAAAACAGGTGCAAACAGCCAGGCTTCTTTTGCATACGGCATTTATTATCAAAACCCTGAACGAAAATATTTGCCAGGTTTGGCTGGTCTTGATTATTCCCGGGCTACACACTATATTTTTCAATATAGCAAACAAACAAAAGACTATACATTTAGAACGGAATTATTTTACAAAAAATACAATAACCTGTATAAAACCGATAGCAGTTTTGGTGGTCGTGAGGTTGTGGCCAATAACAATGGTTATGGTGATGCGAAAGGCATCGAATTTTTTTGGAGAGACAAGAAGACAATCAAAAATGTTGATTACTGGCTCTCTTACTCTTACCTCAACGCCAAAAGAGATTTTTTAAATTATCCTAAAGCGATACAGCCTTCATTTGCGGCAACGCATACGGCTGCTTTTGTATTTAAAAGATTTTTTTTACCGATAAAAACGCAGTTTAATTTAAGCTATAATTTCGCCACGGGCAGGCCTTATTACCGCATTGCAAAAGATGCGACAAACAAATATGTTATTACCGATGCAGGTAAAACTGTTAACTATAATAGCATGGGTTTTAGTGTAAACTGGTTGCCGAATATTGGCAATAAAAACACCAAGACCTTTGCTGTATGGGTGTTGGGGATAAGCAATGTGTTAGGTCAGAATATCATTTACAATTATAATTACAATTACAACGGTAGCAGAAAGGAAGCGGTAACACCGCCCAGCAAGCGATTTGTGTTTATTGGATGCTTCCTTAGTTTTGGAATAGACAGAACACAGGATGCCATCAATAATAATTTATAAATAACGTCAATAAAACAATCAATTATTCAAACTAACAACCATTTAAAACTTAAAAAATGAAAAAATTAATTCTTTCGGTAATTGTGTTATTAGCAACTGTTGTTGCATTTGCACAAAGTGAAAAATTTACTGCCGCCATGAAAAAAAATCTTGTAGCAATGGATAGCAGTTTTAAAAATCCTCCGGAACTTTTAAATGTTGCCAATAATTTTGAGCGGATTGCCAATGCAGAAAAAAATCAATGGCTGCCCTATTATTATGCCGCTTTTTGCCACGTAAATTA
>JAYUBR010000248.1:0-7267 GCA_043740775.1 Ferruginibacter sp.
GTTTTTAAACAGCATTTATGAAGGCGATAATGAACATGCTGAAATGGTTTTTGATAAATTTGTAAGCTGTGTTAATGCTTACCTCGCCGAAATTGAGAATGGTTATAACAGCGGCAATGCAGAAATTTTCAGGAAGGCGATACATAAATTTAAACCGGTATTAAGTTTTGTGGGCTTAACCAAACTAACAGGATCTGCAGAATTAATAGAGAAGAAGTGTAATGAGATAACAGATGTAAATACCTTGTCAGGATTGTACATTCCTTTTAAAACCGAATTAAAAGAAATGATACTTGTTGTAGAAAATGATTTAATGAAACTTAAAGCTTTAACCTCTTAAACTTCCTTATGAAACAAACTGCTATTATTGTAGATGATGAGCCCATTGCCCGCAATTTTTTAGAACGGTATTGCGAAAAGACAGGCACAATCAATGTTGTTGGTTCATTTCCTGATTCAGAAACTGCCTTTCTGTATCTTGAACAAAATGAAGTGGATATTTTATTTCTTGATGTGGAAATGCCCGGTGACAGTGGCTTTCAGTTGCTGGACAAATTAATTGTAATGCCAAAAGTAATATTAACTACTTCTAAAACTGATTATGCTTACGATGCTTTTCAATATAAGGTAAGTGATTATCTGAAAAAGCCATTTACTTACGTACGGTTTCAGGAAGCAGTTGGAAAAGTAAATGAATCTTTTACAGAAAAAAAACTGGCGCAAAAAAAAGAAGACATTTTCATTAAATCAAACGGGAAATTTATACGGCTTAATTATGAGGATATTTTATACATAGAAAGTGTAGGCGATTATGTAAAGTACTGCACCTTTGATAAAAAATACATTGCACACAGCACCTTAAAAGCAGTGGAAGAAAAGATGACTGACCGGCTGCATTTTATGAAAGTACATCGGTCGTACATTGTTAACCTTCGCAAAATAAATAATATAGAAGATTATACCTTGTACATTGGTGACTCTGTTATCCCCATCAGCAAATTGCTGAAAACAGAAGTGATGGGAAGAATAAATATTGCAAGTTAAACCCACAATAAACAGCCAACTAAAACAATGCTCCTTTACGGGGCATTTTTTTTGTATGCTACAAATCTGTAAAGGCAGCTTACATTTTTTACCATTGTTGAATTTATTAAACCGGCCCGGATTGGTGCAATTTTTTACAAGGTCAACACTAAATAAATTATAGAGAAGAAAGTTGTTGAAAAAATCAGTTCACTAAAAATTAACGAATCTGTAACGCAGCAATTATACAACTTAAATTTGTGGTAGTGGTTTTGGCGTATTGCATGAAATGTACACTGATATTCATTTTACACACTATCAACAGCAATACAATTCTGTTCCCCACTGGCATTCAAACTTCTTCCTTTCCTGCCATCTCCTCTCCTGTTGGGCATATCGTTTCATCAACTTATATTGTGGCATCATTCATGCAAAAACAATTATCAAACAAACCTTTTACAGTTCATTTTAATTAGTTTATGAAAACCACCTTACTTCTTTTTGCAATCGCAATCATTTATCCTGTCGCAAAAACTTTTTCGCAGGATCTGTTTATCAGCAAAGACACAACTGTTAACAATACATGGACAATACCTGCAGGTAGTATTTTAAAATTTGGTAGCAAAGGCCATATCAGCGGAACGGGTACAATCAGGGGTGGTATCATTGATGCTTCTTTAGGGCAATGGATTTTTGATACTACGTTAACCATTATCCCGGAAGGTACTTATGGCAAGGATTTCAGCGCAAAATGGTTTGGCGCCGGCAGGGTAAAAGACAACAGTACTGCTTTGCAAAAAGGCATTAATACCGTGCTGGCAAACGGTGAAACATTGCGAAATTTTTATATCCCCAAGGGCACATATAATTTCAGCAAACCACTCATTATTGCCAATGTATACAAAGGGCAATATACCGGCAGTACCATTCATATGTATGGCGAAACTTCTTTTTGGGATTGCTGCAGTGGCACTACTTTAAAGTATACTGCAACAGATGGATTTGCCATTGGGCTGCAGTTGAATAAGGGTACAGAAATAAATAACCTGGCCATAACAGGACAGTTTAAAGCGCCGGCAGGTAATGATACATCTTACTATAATATACCTTTTGAAAAATTCAATGATGTAAATGGAAAGTGCGGCACTATCTACGCCGGCATTGTAATTGATTATGACGGATCAAAAAATATGGGCGGCAGCACCGGTGTAAAAATTCATGATGTTTCAGTAAGCAACTTTACCATTGATTATTTGGTGAGCCCGAATGGTAAGACTTTTAACGCAGATATTTTATTGTTTGAAAACATTAGATGTGGCGATGCAAAAGTAGGTTTCGCCTCTGGCCAGGCACAGGAAAAAGGTAATGTTATCCGGGGCATTTATTCCTGGGGAAGTGTACACACATTGATTTCTATAGGCAGATATGGCAAGTCGCAGGCTGGTAATTATATGATTGATGGAGGGAATGTAGCAGGCAAGTGCATCCGCCTCTTTGATATCAGCCAAAGCGGCTGGTACGCTACTTCTATTGCCAATATTTTTTCAGAAAGCATAGCAACCATTGGCAGTATCAGTACTCAAATCCCCACATCCATTAGTAATTGTACTTTTCATTTTGTATATCCTGAAGTCATTGGAAAACAAACCCTGTTTTATACAAACAACGATAAAACAAAATTCAGCAACTGTATATTCCGCTATTATGGCTCTAAGCAGGAAATGAAATTTGCCGGAGCTGCAACCTATGATAACTGCATGTTTAGTGGACCTGTTGTAAAGTAAAACTATACAACATTCATTCTTTGGCCGCAGACAAATACTGTAATAGTTAATTTCTTCCATTTATTTTTTCCCTCTGTTTTTAAGAATTTGAATACATTTGATAAATTAACGAAACAGTCATTTCCATTTTAACTCCATCCTGAGAACTCTGACAACATAAAATTATTACTGAATATTTTAAATTAAGAGAAATGATGTTAAACCGAAGAAAATGTATCGGCAACACGGTGACCCTTGCTGGCTCTGTATTGCATAAGGAAGATCTTTTTCAGGCAATTTTGGAAATAAAAATACAATGAATAGAATTGTTTGGCTTTATGACCACCTCCGGAAATGGTATACGGGATTTGAAATCAATCTTAACCACCGCAAAAGAAAATGGGGTTAAAAATTTTATAGTTAAACAGCATATGGTTGAAAATCCTGAAAAAGCAATAAAAACAGTTATTACTATTTAGCCGCTTTATAATCTGTAAAAATATTTTGTTTTCAATCTTAATCCATCGACATGACTTTTCAAAAACCACTTGTTGCCGCAATTTTATTCTTTCTTTTTACAACGGTGAAGCTTGCTGCTCAAAACAGTCAGCCATTTAAACAAAGTGTTCCTGAAGCAGAAGGTGTATCTTCTGAAGCCATCAGTGGCTTTTTAGATGCTGCCACTAAAAGCAAAACAGAGTTTCACAGCATCATGATTTTACGGCATGGCAAACTGATTACTCAGGGCTGGTGGAATCCTTACAACACCAGCCTGAAGCATACTTTGTACTCTTGCAGCAAAAGTTTTACCGCTACAGCAGTTGGCTTTGCTATCAGTGAAAAAAAACTATTACTGACTGATAAAGTGATTTCATTTTTTCCTGAAGATGTACCTGCAAATGTTAGCGAAAACCTTGCGGCACTTACGATAAAAGATGTGTTGAGTATGAGCGATGGACAAGACCCCGATCCTACTTCCACTGCGGTGAGCAAAGACAGTAACTGGGTGAAATCTTTCCTGGAGGTGCCCATCATTTATAAACCCGGTACAAAATTTTTATATAATTCATTGGGTACTTACATGCTCTCAGCCATTGTGCAAAAAGTAACAGGGCAAAAAGTAATTGACTATTTAACGCCACGCTTATTTGAACCGCTGGGCATTACCGGCATAGATTGGGAAATTGATCCGAAAGGAATAAATACCGGTGGCTGGGGATTGAGATTAAAAACAGAAGACATGGCTAAATTTGGCCAGTTGTTTTTGCAAAAAGGAAAATGGAACGGTAAGCAGGTTTTACCTGTTGGATGGGCAGAAGATGCATCTACCACAAAAATTATTCAGCATCCTGACTACCCGCAATCTAAAAAAGATTCCAGCGACTGGGACCAGGGTTATTGTTACCAGATGTGGCGTTGCAGGCACAATGGATACCGTGCTGACGGTGCTTTTGGGCAATATATTATTGTGTTGCCGCAGGAAGACGCAGTAATTGCCATCACCTCAGAAACACCCAATATGCAGGACGAGATAAACCTGGTTTGGCAATATTTATTGCCTGCTTTTCATAAAAATAAACTTCCGGATAATGTGCCCGCTGCCACTGCATTAAATCAAAAATTAGCATCGCTTGCAGTTGCATTTCCTGCTAAAAATTTGTTACCCGCAGCTGCAGAAAACTTCAATAAAACATTTATTATTGCCCCGAATAACCGGCGTATGAAAACGCTGTCCTTTAATTTTAAAGAGAAGTTGTGCAACCTTGCTCTTGAAACAGATACCATGACTTATCAACTTGCTTTTGGAGAAGGCTTTTGGCAAAAGGGAGAAACAACCAAACATGGTCCATCGCTGGTGGGTGATGCAAAAGCAAGTTTTGTCGGACTACCACCGCTGCAAATTGCCGGCGCTTATAGCTGGATTGATGAGCATACTGTAGCACTACAGTTACGCTATATTGAAAGCCCGCACACAGAAAAAATCACCTGCCATGTGGATGCAAATACTATCAGTGTTGAGTTTGAAAACAGTTTTGATTATGGAAGTAAAAAATCAACATTAAAAGGCAGCATAAAAGACTGACAGATGCGCTGATTTAGCGGATGAATACGCCCAGCCAGAAAGATTCATTCTGGCTGGGATGAAATGGATTTTATTTTTGTTTTTATTTATCCGTATCAATCCGTATCAATCCGTATCAATCAGCGTCATCAGCGTTTTCCATAAACTAAAAGTATTGGCTGATTCTAATCCCCGGTGTTACCCCCCTGAAAAAATTATTAAAATAAAGCGAAGGTTCGATGGTAGTTTTTCTTATCCCAAATTTACCAGCACCCAACCGAAAGGTATGGTTGTCAAAATATTCCCCTTCCCTGTGTATCAGGTAACCCAACGAGAACACTGCGCTAAAAGAAAAATCCTTCCTGGGGTCGTGATCCGTTGTGCCGCCCTGCCCGTAAGTAAAGGTTAAAAAATGATTTCTATAAGTGTGCAGCTTATTCAGCGCATCTTTGGCAAAGATGAAATGTGGTTCCCAAAACAAACCAGGTTCCCATTTAAAAGTTCGTTCACGATTGGTGAGGCTTAGTTTAGCTCCCAGGCTAAAAGAAGGAACAAAATAATTTTTATAGTTCTGCGCATTTACCATAAAATTCAATACAAGAAAATCACCATTCCCCCCTGGCACAAAGCCTTTTGGTTGTCCTGCAACAATTGACGGATCGCCTTTTAAATAATGATTGCCTGAGCCCAGCACGATTGGCCATTTATCTTTCACACGGGTTTGGATGGTATTGATTTTCTGCTTTACGATCTCCGTATAATTTTTCAGCTCGCTGATATCATTCAGGTAAAATGTAAGATGGTAGTACCGTGGATTGCTGCGACTGATTTTTTGTTGCGCCTTCGGCGGATTTGCAATTACGCTTATGATGTTGATGGTGTCTTGCTCCGTTCTTAATAATGCCAGCTCTCCCCTGTTAATTAAGAAGCTTGCGCCCCTGGGTTGAAACTGCTGGAAGCGTATTTTTTTACGGCCTTCTGCATCGGTTAAATAATCAATGCGTTTGGAAGTAAGCGGATCTGACAAGGAATCTTTTAAGCCCGCGATATCTGCTAAAAAGACTTGCAGCAAAGAATCTATATTGGACACCTTTTCCAGGTCAGTGATATCGGTCACTTCTATCATTACTTTATTTCCTTTATCAAAATTTACCGTAAACCTTCGGTTGATGACAATGTTATCGGGTATTTCAAATGCCTTGTCTGATTTACTTTGCGCACAAAGCTCTGCTGTGATGCTTGTTAAAAGCATCAAAAAACAACTTATTTTTTTCATGTTATTTTAGTTTGATGGAGAAGTTTTTGTTTTAAAAATAGCAAGCCCGCTTACCGTTTGCGAAGGTGTAGTGCTGGTATATATTTCCTGGCTCATAAATTCTATACGGATTGTGTGATGTTCCGCAATGTGTTCATTGGCGTGGCTATCTTCTATGTTATCGCCCAATTCATTGTTATGCACCACTTTTAATTTTTGTTTTAGAACTGATTTCGTTGTGGCAACAAGAACGGGTGTTGTTGAAGTAGCAGAAAGCGGAACAGCAACGAGAGCTGTCCGCACTTCATCCGCAACAACATCCGGTTTTTTTACCCGTACTTCTCTAGTAGTAATATTGTTTGAAAAAGCTTTCTGCTTTTCCTGCAGAGCAGATTTATTTTCCTGCGGTTTTTTTTCAATTATTACAGTAGTATTCTCAATATTTTTATTTTTTATCAAAGCCGTAATTTCAGAAAAGAAATCCGTTTTTAGTTGTATTTTTTGGGATGCTGTTTTGGCCGTGTCAGTTGGTATGCGGTTTACATTTATAAACGTAAACAGCAGCGCCAGCAGCAAACAAGCCGCAGCAGCCCAATACCACCCAAACCTTTTGCGGCGGGGCTTTCCGTGCAGGCGGCTATCCAGCTTTTCCCACAATTCATTTTTATCCCTGCATGTTTCACCACCCAGGTCAACTGTATCTTCCAGCCTGCTTTTCCAGCCTGGTTTATTTTGATTTTCGTTTAACATACCCGGTTCCATTTTGTAATACATTTTTTTGTAACAATAATTTCGCCTTGCTCAATTGCGATTTAGAGGTGCCTTCCGAAATGCCCATCAATGCTGCTATTTCCTTGTGTTCCATGCCTTCAATAACATATAAATTAAACACGGTGCGGTAACCAACAGGCAACTGAACAATCAGGTCGAAAATTTCTTTAGCCGATAAATTATTCAAGGCTTCTTCTTCCAAAGGATGATCCGTTGCGCCGGCCTCCGTGACAATCGTGAACACATTTTTTTTACGCAGCAACATCAAACATTCATTGATCATTATTTTTTTTAACCAGCCATACAATGCCGCATCGCCGTGGAAATGAAATGCGTTTAAATTTTTAAAGAACTTGTAAAATCCGTCCAGTAAAACCTCTTCTGCATCTTCAT
>JAYUBR010000249.1:0-7266 GCA_043740775.1 Ferruginibacter sp.
GGTAGAAGTCCGGTGGGCTTCATTGTTATCACCCACCTGGTAAATCATTCCTTTTGAAAATATATATTTTCTGCCATCCTGCAATTCAGTTTCCATTTCGCCTGCTGTGCGCTTATTACTTCTTTATCGATTACCAACCTGGCGTATTTTATTATTTTTCCGCAGTAAACAAGAACCATTTTAATTGATTTTTCGGGCTTTAAAAAAGACGGACGTTTTTAGATAAGGCTCCTTTCCTGATGTTTTCAAATGTTTAAATAATTTTTCAAGCATCGGTATAGCATTTATGATTGATGTCATTTGTTAGCGACTGTTCGCTCTATTTCCACCACCAGAAGTTGTCAGAAATAATAATTTCGTTCTTCTCAAAATGAAGGGTTGTCTTCATTGGAATTGTTCTGAACTGTAAGTTGTATTTGTGTACAAGTTCTCTTATTTCTGGTGTGTCGTCATAAGTTAACATAAACTTTCCTTTGAGTTTTGCAGTCAAGTTAAATAATTTTTCATGGTCTATTTCGAAATAAGTGTAAAGTCGTTTTCCCGCAATTGTGTAGGGAGGATCAATAAAAAAGTACGCATTTTCATCATGTAGGTTTTGTTCTAAAACTTTAAAAGCATCACCCGATATAAAACTTATTTTATCTTTTACATAGTCAATGGCAAGTATTCTGTCACGCAAAGTTTTAGGATACCAACGTGATGTAATTCCTTTCCCATTTTCGCCGTTTTTAATCATTCCCGAACCTTTGGCAAGAATGCCACCATGAAAAACCCTGTTCTTTAAAATTGTGCAAAATGCAATGTCGTGTAATTCTTTATTTGGGTTTTCTAATTCAGCTTTTACATTTGCATGTGTCAGGTCGTATGAATATATTTTATCTGCAAGCCATTTATTTTTATCATTTAAAATAACTTCCCAAACGGCGGCAATATCTTCATCTATTTCAACCATGGTAATTTGTTCAGCCATTTTCTCAAATGCTGCTGTCAGGCTTACGATACCACCACCTGCAAAAGGTTCAATTAATTTTTTTACGGTTCTGTTATCTTGTTTCAACCATTGTCTAACTGTTGGAATAAGCCATGTCTTGCCGCCAGGATAACGGAAGGGGCTGCGTTGGGGCACAGATGCAACGTTGATAATTGATTGGTTAATTTTTTGTTCGCCAAAGTCGAACATAGTCATTTGATTTTTCATTCTACAACTATGTTTTCAAGGTTATCAATATCAGAATTACCTGCTCTTTTTGTGTCAAGTTTTTTCTGTAATATTTCTGTGAACTGGCTTATCGAACCTGCTTCAAACTTTGCAATCTGTTCTAACGCACTTGCGAATTTTGTATAAACAATTCTTTGAAGTTTCAGCGATAAGATATTTGTTTTCTTGTCGGGTAAAAGGTCGTAAAGAAAAAAGGCAAAGTCTGATTCAGCTTTTTCAAATTCTGGAAGTGATGGCAATGTGTTGTAGAAATTTGTTTGTAAAGCAACAACCTGCTTCTTATTCCATTGTTTCAAAATGGAACCCTTTGCAATTATTTGCGGAATCAATCTTTTTCTTGATGAAGATAAATAATCTGGTTTGGGGTATTTGAAAGCCTGTAAAAAACTAAAATTGGGTGTCGGATTTTCTAAGTATGCGGTAAATGGCCCTGTCAAATTTCCTGAAATATAAACTGCCTGAACTTCAAGAGAACCAAAATCTAAAACCCGGCCTTTGTCATCATAAGAAACTAAGACATAGTCAATGTTACCCGCTGATTTACCGTGTTTGTCTTTTAACCTTACTTCGCCAACGTGTGTCCATGTAGATCTCCCCTCAAAAATAAAATTAGCCGCATCGCTTATAATTGTCCAGTCTTCTCTAAATCTTATCGGACAAATAATGACTTGTTTTCCTTTGTGATTTAAACTGCAAACACCCAAGGGAAACTCAATACTGTTTTTAGTACAGTTTGAAACAATGTTATTGTATGGACATAATTTATTGTCCCGATAGCGCTTTGCTCTATTGCTTATATTGTTAATAGGAAAGCCAAAAACTTCACCTAAAGGTTGTAAATCTTTCTTGTCCAAACTCATTTTTTAAAAGTAGTAAATATTATCCGTCTTAGTGTTTCACATGCAATGGATTCAATCTCTACCAATGCAAGATGCTCAAACCCCGCCTGCTCAAGTCCGATTGCCTGCCCGCCTGCACCAGCACATATTTCTATTGAAGTAAATTCCATTTTGTTATTTGCTCACGAATTTAGCATTTTTTATGTTACCGCAATTTGGTGTTTACATGATTACTGATTTAATTATTTCGAATCACTAAACTAATGCATATTAGTAACGAAAGGGAAAAGACCAGCGTTAGCAGGAATTAGCAGTAAGAAAGGGAGGCAAGATTTCTTCGCCCGTGTATCAATCATTAATCCTGTTTTCTATGTCCATTCTTTCATGTAAAATTCTAATTACTTCAATAATATTTTCTTTGGAAACACGGTAAAAAATAATATGGGATTTTACTTTTGATGCCCTGTAGCCTTGCCTGATATGGTTCATTGGTTTACCGCTGTTGGCATCGTTGCATATAAATTCTACTTCGTCAATTATTAAATTATAATAGCGGTCTGCCTGTTCTAAAGACCAGTTTTCTAAAGTATACAACCAGATTTCTTCGAGGTCCGTTAATGCTTTCTTTGTAATTGTGTAAGTTCTTTTTTTCATAAAAACTTACTGTGTAATCCTTTTAAATGATCCTTCCGATTGTAGTTGTCAGCCTTACCACTTTTTTCACCTGCTATCAATGCCTTTTTTAAATTGTTCGTTTTTTGTTCTTCAGATTCAAGAAGCCTTAATGCAGTTCTGATAACCTCGCTGACAGAACTATATTTTCCGGATGATATTTCAGATGTTATAAACTCTTCAAAATGATCTCCCAATAAAACAGAGGTATTTTTAGCCATAAATTTTGTTTTATTAAAGATACCAGGTCTTGGTATAAATGCAAATTTTATTTAAATGCGAGATGTAAAAAATGTAAACCAGACATTGCGATGGGCATAGCAGGCGCGACTGCTTTTTTTTGTGCCGGATGTTTATAATTTTGGAATCACTAAGCCGATAAAGACATTAGTAAGAAAGACATCAGGTTAGAAACGTGCGCTATTGGGTATGTATGTACTAACTACGCATCATTTTACTGGTATACCATTCGGTCGCTGGTCAAGACACAACGACGGCTCACGGAATTCGATGTTGTATTTAGGTTGAGTAGTGGAACACCAACAAGGGCGAAAAAGTGCTGTCATCCTAAACCAGGTGTCAACGCTACTTTAGCCCCTATAGCAGTCTGACCGGCGTCGGTCAACAAACAATAACCAAAAGCCCCTATTAATAGCTTTTAAATCCGGGGTTTTTTCAGTGGGGGCTTTGGGCTATTGTTCCTAATGTTAGCAGCCGTATTTGTCACCACACAATTTTGTTTTTGCCGTGGTCAATCTGTTGAGCTTGTCTAAAATCAGCTTGTTGAAATGTTGGTAAAGTGTCGTTGTTAATTGTTTTAAATGTGTCCCTCGCAACCAAAATTAATTTCATATTCTTTTCAAAATCGTAAGTCGCTTTTATTGCAAGATTAATTCCTTTACCGTCATATGGAACGCTTGGATACAATATTGCATCAATAGTGTCTTTTGTCATATTGAAGGCGAAGTTGCAATAAGCAGAAGTTATTATGTAGGTTTTTGGATATTTTTTAGCAGGCTTGCGGAATTTGTCAAAAAGGAATTTGTACAATAAAATCATTGCATTTTTCATATCACCACTTTGCTGATTAATAAAATGGTCAAGTTTAACTCCGTGCATTTTGTCGTAAGGCGAAAGTCTGTCGTCTTCAAAAGGGCTTGTGACAATTAAAAGCTTTAATGAGTTTTCAATTGTCCACTTACTAATCGTAACATGTAAAAATTCTTCTTTTTTCTCTTCAACCCAATACTCTAATAATTCCATATAAGATGTTGGTCTGAAGTCAGAACAATAAAATACTGGCTGATGAGGAACATTACATCTTGCAAATGAATTTACAAATTGCGCACGTGGAATACTTATGTCTGAAAAGTCCTCAAAATAATCATTTGTATTGTGTGTCCTTGTATGAAAAACATTTATTGGAAGTGCGGGAAAGTCGAGAATAAAAAAAGGCAATTGTCCCATAAGTTTATATGCAGCAACTGCTGTGTCATAAGCTGCTGGGTCAGTTGGGTCTATTGACTGTAAAATATCAATGCTATTTTGAACTTTCTGAGTCGTCATACTTTACTTACAGTTTCATCTTTTTTATTTGAAATACGAACAAGCAGAAAAATTATTATTGCCCCACCAACATAAAAAGCAAACTCCGACCAGTCATAATTGGTAAAAACTCCTTGAAAAAATTCCTTGCCATAGTAGTACCTATAAAAATCACAGAATGGCCAAAACTGTTCAGTTTCAGGTTTATGCCTATTAAAGAATTCTATTCTGCTGTAAGACATAAGTAAAGCAAACAAATGAATACTACACCAAATAATCAACCAGGTTAAGGTTGTCTTATTGGGCTTTATTGCTTCTAAGGTAGGGTTAGGTATTTTTTCAGTTGTTACTTTTAATTGACCTGAAACTTCTGTTTTTGAAATTTTTTCATTTGTGTCAGTAGGTGGTGGTGGTGGTACAGCTTTTGGTCTAATTATTTGAATAAGCTCAGGGATATCTTTTAATTTTTGCCAATTGTCCATTCCTTCTACCCAAATGAGAGTTTCATTTGTTAGTTTTTTATCTAAAAGTTGTTCGATGGCAAAAGGTCCATTTTGGGTTTTTCCATCTAAATAGTAATACTCTTTCATCAATAATAATTTGTTAAGTTGTACTTGTTAAAGTATTTTTTGCAATCCTCTTAAATGGTTGCCACCTGCCGGGGCTTGACGAATTATGGGGATAGATGCTTGTCAAGCCCGTAACAATGCTGATTAAAAAACCTATGCTGAAGATAACAACAAAAAGCTGAATAGTAAATGTTCAGCCCGAACCAATTCACAACAGAATTAAAAATGCAGAAGATAATTCCTGTCCACCCGTATTTTGCCAAACCTTTTGCTGTTAGAGGCAGTTTTATTTCGGCAACCGAATTAAGATTCATTAATCCTGAACCGTTGGCCGCATAACCATATCTCCAACATCTACGTTCTCTTGTTGAGAGATAGCATAAATTACCGCATCTGCAATAGCATTTGGGGGAATTCCGATTTCGTCCATTCTTTGCTGTCCAGCTTCTCGCATTGCTTGATTTTTCAAGTTGCTGATAAATTCGGTTTTCACAAAACCTCGTGAAATACCTGTCACACAGTATTTTCCGTTCGACTCTTGTAGCAATGCTTCGCTAATGGTCCTAATCGCATTTTTAGTTCCTGCATAGATTCCTTGCAGTGGTACAATTTTTCTTCCAGAGTACCCCAAAGCCAAAGTTAAGATGCGATTCAATACCTGTTAAATAATATTACATTGCATTTCAAATATTTTCCGTGAAATCTATACTTATACTAAGCCAGTTTTTAAGTACCAGACTTTGAATTTGCGAATTTGTTTACATAAAGATTATGGAACTTTTCGTAAAATTTATCTTCGGGAATATCCACATAGTGTCCGCCCTCTTCACCATAAAATGTTTTATTATTTGACAAGTCGAAACACTCAAGTATTATCTTATTTCGTTCAAATTTTATAAAGCAATTACGAGATTGCGTAAGTTCTTTAAATATGATTTGAGTGCCGTCATTAGATACTTTTTTAAAAATAAGTGAAAATGGAGGTACAATTTCCATAAACTCAACAGATGTAGAATAATAATCTGCTAAACTCTCCGGAGTATCATCTCCTTTTTTCTTTCTTGTCGCAATTGCGTAAATAAAAAACACAACTATGACAACTCCAATAAAAATAGGTGTGTACTGTAAAATATCTGTCATAGTACTTAATTTGAATATACTGTGTCAATGATTAGTTCTAATTTTTTTATCCGGTCTTCATTAAAGTCTTCTTCTTTATCGGCAGTATATTTTATGTACTCTTCTGAAATTTCAATCAAATGGATAAGACTTAATTTAAGTCGCTTCTTTCTTTTTATTGCTGCAATTTTATCTATAATAATTGCTCCCAGGAATTGTCCAGACATATCTTTTAAATTTACTTAACGATTTGGTTAGTTTTTATTGAGTGCGGAAGATATAGTTTATTAATTTGAACGTTATGAAATTATTTCCACAACGTTTGCATTTACGCTAAAATACACAACTCCTTTATACAAAATAAACTTCTTTTCGCTGAAAAAAGAACGTATAGAAAAAGACGCAACAAGATCAATGTAAAAAACCTGCACAAATACAATTAGTAGTTTTCAAATAAACACATACGCCATCGCATTTAAAAAGCGTTCCACAAAACTAAAAATGTACAAGAGTGCGATCCCGATAAATATCGGGACAGGCTGCCAATGCAGTTCCACATTGCTTCTTAGCCCGGACAACAATTTTTACTAAACAAAAAAATAATTACAATGGTCCGCCTTTATGCCAGATCTTCCACCCATTTATCCCGGTCTTCGGGGCTGAATTTCCAGGGGGCGAAATTGTTTTCTATATTGCCAAACATGGTGTTCCATTCCTGCGGGGCATTGCTGTCTTCCATGATGAGTGATCGGCGCAATTGTACAATAATATCCAGGGGGCTGATGCTTACCGGGCAGGCTTCCACGCAGGCATTGCAGGTGGTGCAGGCCCGCAGTTCTTCTACCGAAATATAATCTTTCACCAGGGTCTTTCCATCGGGTTTAAAGGCCTTGTTGGTAGCTATGTTTTTGCCCACTTCGGTTAAGCGGTCACGGGTATCCATCATTATTTTTCGGGGGCTTAATAATTTGCCCGTGATGTTGGCGGGGCAGGCGGCACTGCAACGGCCACACTCGGTGCAACTGTAGGCATCCAGTAAATTTTTCCAGCTTAGGTCCTGCACATCTTTGGCGCCAAAGGTGGGCGTTTGTGCGTTGCCGTCGGTGGGGGCCAGTTCGGGGCCAGCCCAAGACGGCCTCGGCAACCACCGCCATTGCTGCCATCAACCCCGAAGTCAAAGTAACAAGCGTCGTTGCGCGCGCGGACGCTGCCTTGCTTGACACGCTGGTCGCGCAGACGGATGTGGTGCTGGACTGCTGCGACAACTTTGCCACGCGCCAAGCCATCAACGCCGCCTGCGTGA
>JAYUBR010000250.1:0-2166 GCA_043740775.1 Ferruginibacter sp.
TGAATACGGATTGCCTTCATTAAAACAGGTATGTCCATGTAGGAGATATGATTGAACACAAATACATATTGTTTGTTCCGGTCGTGCGGCACTTCATAATAATTTTGATGGCGGATACCCCATAACACAAAAATTACATCTGCCCATAACTGGCATATTTTATAAATAATGTTACCTCCTTTCACTTTTCCAAAAAAAGAAACCAGCACCACCAAAGGAAATAATACCAGCATAATGCCAATAAAAAGCAAAAAACCATACACCGAAAAAACTGTTCTTAAAAGGAAATGTACATACCGCATAACAAAAAGCGAATATAATGCCTTTATATTTTAAGTGGATATCCGGCGGCTTTTAACGTGTTTTGGCTATAAAACTGCGATAAAAGGAAAAAAACAGGCAATTGTTAGCTGATTTCGTAAAAATCCTTCTCATAGAATAGCCAGTTTAATTGTATTTCCCTTACCTTCGCCGTCCTAAATTTTGGTATTATGTTAGCAGTAGTAAAAATAGCTGGTCAGCAATTTAAAGTTAAAGCGGGCGATAGCCTGTATGTGCCGCACATTGAAGGTAAAAGTGGTGATAAAGTAGAATTTGCAGAAGTACTTCTGACAGATGACGCTGGTTCGCTTACAATTGGTACTGGTGTAAAAGCGGTTGTAAAGGCAGAAATTTTAAGCGACCTTATACAAGGCGATAAAGTGATTGCTTTTAAAATGAAAAGAAGAAAAGGTTTCCGTAAAAAGCACGGACATCGTACGCACTACACACATATTAAAGTGATTGAAATCGCTTGATACAAAAGTGATAAGTTGTAAGTAATAAATTATAAGATTTTACAAAAAATAACTTATGCAAAACTTACAAATTATAACATAGAAGGTAACACAAAAAACTTAAAAAAATGGCACATAAAAAAGGCGAAGGTTCGGTTAAAAACGGCCGCGATTCGCAAAGCAAAAGATTAGGTGTAAAAATTTATGGCGGGCAACCAGCCATTGCAGGTAACATCATCGTTCGTCAGCGTGGTACAGTGTATCATCCTGGTAAAAATGTTGGTGTTGGAAAAGACTTTACCATCTTTGCATTAACGGATGGAGTAGTAGAATTTAAAAAAGGAAAGGGCGATAAAAGTTTTATTTCAGTGAATGCTGTTGAAGCAACAGCCTAAAAAATTAAAGTTTTTTTTGGCAGGTAAAAAAATGTTTTTACTTTTAAGTATTATTTACTAACCAATTAAATTTTAAAAACATGGCCACTGCAAAAAAAGCTGCTGCAAAAAAAGCTGCTCCTGCAAAAAAAGCTGCTCCTGCAAAGAAAGCGGCACCAGCTAAAAAAGCTGCTCCTGCAAAGAAAGCTGTACCAGCTAAAAAAGCTGCTGCAAAAAAAGCTGCTCCTAAAAAAGCTGCTCCTGCAAAGAAGAAGTAGAACTACTTTTTTAAAAGCGAAATTAATAAGAAAGTCCTGGCAAGTTGCCGGGACTTTTTATTTCCCATCTCTTCCAATCCTGTATTTATCTTCATATAATTATATTGCGATTACTTTATTTACTAACCAATTTTACTGCTACTTTTGTTGAATGGATAATTACCAGATTGCAGACTCCTTCTCACTCTTAGCCAAACTGAGCGACATTTATGGCGAAAATAGTTTTAAAGCAAAGTCGTACGCAACGGCTGCCTTTACTATTGAAAAACTACCCATGCAATTAAGCGAAACACCGCATGAAAAATTATTTGCTATTAAAGGAATTGGCGAATCAACGGGTAAAAAAATAATAGAAATTTTAACCACCGGTACACTAAAATCGTTGCAAGAAATGATTGAAAAAACACCGCCGGGTGTAATGGAATTACTGAACATAAAAGGCATTGGGCCAAAAAAAATTGCTACCATCTGGAAGGAAATGGAAATAGAAAGTGTAGGCGAATTGTTGTATGCGTGTAAAGAAAACCGGTTGAAATTATACAAAGGTTTTGGAGAAAAAACGCAGCACAATGTTATTGAAACAATAGAATTTTATTTAAAAAGCAAAGGCAGTTTTCTTTTTTCGCAGATTAATTTGATGGCAGATGAAGTAAAAAGTTTTTTTGAAAAAATATTTTCAACAAATAAAATTGCATTAACAGGCGGGTATTCAAGGCATCTTGAAATTATACATGAACT
>JAYUBR010000251.1:0-2164 GCA_043740775.1 Ferruginibacter sp.
GGCCCATATTACTTTACCACCACGTTGGGCAAAGTTTTTTTCAAACGCCAGCAGGTGCTGGTCAAGATTTTCAATGGCCTGCCATTTAATATTTTTGGCCATTTTTTTTACAAGATCAATATTGGCAAACTGCTCCTTACCCTTTGGTACCACCGCATTGTACCTGCCTATATTGAAATTTATTTTGCGGCGATGTTCAAGGTCTGCTGCTTTGATAGTGCTTTTGGTGATAAAGGTTTGTGCGTCTTCCGACATGATTTTATTTTTTAACCAGCTATGTGCATAGAGCATCGGCAGATGGCGACGCTCCATTCAAAAGTGGTAATTTCTATGATCTTTTATTAAAGCGGACATAAACGTTCGGCACTTCCTAAAGAGTCGATTCCAGCACACCCAATACTTTGCCCACTTTTGTAAAGGCTGTAATCGCTTTGTCCAAATGTTGTTGTTCATGCGCTGCACTCAGTTGCACCCTTATTCTTGCCTGACCCTTGGCTACTACCGGAAAGAAAAACCCTATCACATAAATGCCCTCTTCCAGCAAATGAGCTGCAAAATTCTGCGCCACAACCGCATCATACAACATGATGGGCACTATTGGATGTTCGCCCGGTTTAATGTCAAAGCCAGCCTCCGTCATTTTTGTTCTGAAGTATTGTGTGTTGTACGCCAGTTTATCCCTTAGTTCTGTTGTCTCACTCAGCATATCCAACACTGCAATAGAAGCGCCCACAATGCTTGGTGCAAGCGTGTTACTAAATAAATAGGGGCGGCTGCGCTGCCGCAACATTTCAATAATTTCCCTTCGGCCGCTGGTAAATCCGCCACTGGCGCCTCCAAGTGCTTTGCCCAATGTACCGGTAATAATATCTATGCGGCCCATCACCCCGCGATACTCGTGAGTGCCTCTGCCTGTTTTGCCCAGGAAGCCACTGCTGTGGCATTCATCAATCATTACGATGGCATCATACTTATCGGCGAGGTCACAAATTTTATCTAATTGTGCAATGGTACCATCCATACTGAACGAACCATCGGTAACAATAACGCGGCTGCGTAAATAGGCGCTTGCTTTTAATTGCTCTTCCAGGCTGGTCATATTATTGTGCTCGTACCGGTATCGTTGCGCTTTGCATAATCGAACACCATCAATAATGGAGGCGTGGTTCAATGCATCGCTGATGATGGCATCTTCTTCACCAAACAAAGGTTCAAAAACACCACCGTTGGCATCAAAAGCGGCAGCATATAAAATGGTATCTTCTGTATCCAAAAAATCAGCAATCTTTTTTTCAAGTTCTTTATGAATGTCTTGTGTACCACAGATAAAACGCACGCTGCTCATGCCGTAACCACGGGTATCTATATATTTTTTTGCAGCTTCGGTTACTTTCGGATGAGCTGAAAGGCCAAGGTAATTATTGGCGCAAAAGTTCATCACTTTTTTACCATTTACAATAATTTCTGCACCTTGAGCACTGGTAATGATGCGTTCTTTTTTTATTAAACCGGCCGTTTCAATCCCTGAAAGTTCTGTTGCAATTCTTTGTACAAAATTTTGGTTCATGGTTATAAATTTACTGTTGACCATTCTTATAAAATAAAATTTTCTTCGGACTAATCTTGAAAGAACAAATTTAGGTTAAGCGGGCGCTCATTTTATCCCTTACTTATAATAAGTTTAACATTTATTATTTAGCGCTGTAACTTTTTACTTTTATTTTCGTTAAACCTCACAAAACAGCCGTTTATGCTACTTAAAAAATCTGCCATGTTATTGATTGCACTTGCAGTAAGCTCGGTAAGTTTATTGGTATATTCAGCAAATAAAATAATTCCTTCGGATAAGAAAATAAATTGTTGCAAACAATTGAACCAAAAGGAACTCTTTGTTCCATGGAATATCATGTCTCAATCAATGCTGATAACAAAAGCGTAAATATTTTTTTATTTTGTAACTTTTATTTCGGTTAGCCGTTTTAAATTTAACCAATCAACTAAATTAATTAACCCCAGGCACAAATTGTTTATGACGGAAAGAGAGTATAACCAATGTGTAAACCAGTATGCAGATAATGTGTACCGCTTTATCCTCAAAAATCTGGGGCATGAAGCAGATGCACAGGATGTGGTGCAGGGGGCTTTTGAAAAAATGTGGGTGAAC
>JAYUBR010000252.1:0-2163 GCA_043740775.1 Ferruginibacter sp.
TGAATAGGTTTAGAAATATTTTGCAAATTAAAAAACTCCGGCTGTTATTGCAGCCGGAGTTTTAATTTTTCCCTTTTATAGTTTCTTTGTAAGATACCGAAGATTAAACAAGCCTGCCCTTTATCTTATTATCAGTTGGACTAAATTAAAACTAAACCGGTATTAATCTATGTTTGCTCAATCCATAATTCTACTTAAAATTACAGCATACAAAAGGCCTGCATTACTGCAAGCCTTTTTTTATTCAAAGAATATTTTATAATTTTTGTAGTACAAGTTTTAAGTTACCCTGACTAGAGCCATTATACTTAACTGTCATATTTAACGTAATAAAACCCGTACAGGAAAACACATAGCCCGCAACATCACCTGCGCCGGCACCTTGTGCAGTAGCAGTTCCGGGATAGTTATTTGCAAAAGTTACCAATGGTACTTTAGCAGACCCTGTTGCAGGATCAATGTTTACTATTAAAGGGCTAACAATATCAGCATAAGCAGGGTTTGGCCACACCTTACTAAGATCTATCTGATTAGCGCCAGGTCCATCAAGCACCTGTACAATATTACCGGGTGACCAATCCTGCCAATCATCCTGAATTACTTTGTAATTGCCTGCTACAGGAGCAACAAAAGGGCAGGTTATATAAGCCTGCCACCTGAAAACAGCATTATAATTTGAATTATTTTCCAATGCACCAAGTGTATTGGAAAGGTCAAATGTTCTGCCGTCTTTAGTAATTACCTGGTTATAAAAGGTGTAAAAATTGCCTGGCGAAAGACTGGCTACAGTAACACCGAGAGCGGTAGCGACCTCCTGACTTGTTACAGCTAATACTGTACCTGGGCCTGTAAAGGGAATAGTTTTTATCTTTTTCCATGAAGCCGGATCTGAATTTGACCCTGCTACTACATATACAACTACTTTATCTACATCGCTACCATACTGATTCACCTTAATACTTGCTGTGGAAGCGGGTGTATTATAGCTTAAGTTTAAATTAACACTTGAAGCCAAGGTAATATAGGAGCCTATCCCTAAATTTTTCACATCGGCCAATGGATTCGGAACTCCTGATTTTTTACAGGAGAACAGAATGATTAAACCGAATAGACAGAAATATTTTACTATTTTTTTCATAAATATATTTTTTTATTTAATAAAATTGTCGGGGTTATTGTCCCAAAATACTTTGTTTGCTGCTGTACCTGGTGTTTTTTGAGGAGGTGCATTTTTATTGCGGTTCACATAAACAGAAGGATAGAACAAGGACCTTATAAAGAATCCTGGATTTGGAGTAGTTACAGTCGGTTGCATATTATTTGGGGAACCGGTTCTTCTGTAATTATTATAGGGTTCTATACCGTTACCCCAGGATGCAATATAATATTCGTTCATAATAATATTCAATCTTTGTGCATCAGTGGTTGCAGCATCATAAGATGCCAGCACAGTATTTACGTAATTATCAATTGCTGCAGTTGAAGGCACATTTGCAGCAGGAACAATCACATTTACGGTGGCGGGGAAAGAAATAACTTTTGCTATGGAAGCCCTGATGCCTTTTTCTAATAGGAATCTTGGAGTTCCTGCTACCAGGATATTTAATTTTAATGCCGCTTCAGCCTCTAAAAAAGAAGTAAAGGATGATATCCATATAGGATCTATACCAGCACCTCTGCCGCCTAATGTATTATTTACAGATCCACCTTTATTGGCATCAAATTGACCCGCTGCGGGATATACCCCCCAGGTAGTTCTTAAAGGGCCATCAGGAGGAATACCGGAGTTATCTCCATGATCTCTTCCCCAATAGCCGGCGCCTACTAAACAAAATGGCATATCGGGGGTATAATGGCCGGGGAATGGCAGTGTAGTACAGGAAGCACTTTCAGGGTTTGCATCAGCATAGTTCGTTCTTTGACGATAAAAATAAAATCTGCCTCTTGGATCTAAACCACTTACAGAACCGGTTCCATTTTTTTCTACAAGCATTGCCCACATAAAATAATCTCCAATAAAGTCGTTGGCACTATTACTACCCGTTACTGCATTATTATAATTATTAGCATAGTGAGGATGGCGGCTATCAGGAGCATTATTTACGGTAGAATATTTAAACTGAAAGTCCTGAGAAGTTGCATTGATTAAATCATTAGCCGTCA
>JAYUBR010000253.1:0-2159 GCA_043740775.1 Ferruginibacter sp.
ATGCCGTTCATGATAAAAAACCGAACCCTTTCTTCTATACCGATATTGCCCGAACGAAGACCTGCATCATTGAAAATACCTGCTATTACTTTATACGGACTTTCATCTTCCTGCCAGGCCCGTACCTCGTTGCCGATTGTAATCAGTTCCCGAAACCTGGCTTCTTCAAAGCCGGGACAAACATAGGTTACAGTTCCTTTTGCAGGAATGATAGCAACCATGGTTCGTTCACTGGGCCACCACGTGATACCGGTAAAATATTCAAGGCTTGTACCAGACTCCAGTACCAATGCGCCCATTTTTTGTTTTGTGAGTAACCGTTGTGCTTTTTCTATCCTTGCTTCTCTTTCTTTTACCGTGATGGGCACTACATCTCCCGTCATGGATGAGCGTTTATCTTTCGTAAATTTTATTTCTTTAATTGTATCGCCGGTGCTAAAGGAACTCATTCCTGCAACCACTCCTGTGGCAACTACCCTGGCAGAAAGATTTATAAAATGTCTTCTTTTTAATGTCATACAAAATCAAATTGATAATGAAATGTATTTGGTTATTTGAAGATACTATTTTTATTGTTTGAATGTTTTAACACTGAAAATGAATAACCATTTTCACTTTCATTTTCGATGAAGCATAATTTTGGTTACGGGCCAATTTAAGCATTTCTAAAATACTTTTTTTGAAAACAAAGGCATCCCGTTTATGTATTTTATTCGGAGTATTAAAAAGTATACAAACAATTTTCCTACCTTTTACGTTGCTTATTTTTAAACCGAATAAATTTATAAAAATGACGCTTGTTGCAATTTTTGTTACGTGGCTTTCATTTTTTTAAGGGCAGAATTTTTACCGCCATTATTTACCTTCTGCTGCAGCTTACCTTTATTGGTTGGATACCCGCTGCAATCTCACTTAATGATGCAAGGGCCAACAGGCGTACAAAAAAATTATAAGGACTATTAAACAAAGCCGCTGATTGTTATTTTCACGTCATCGTTTCAAAATCCAGATGGTGTTAATATCATGGGCTGTTACCCATATAAAATGATTGGTTACCCTTACTGCGCCGCTTCCTGCCAACGGATTGTATATGGTTTCTACTGCATTCGTAACAGGATTAATGGTCTGCAATAAACGGCCATATTTTGCACGAACCCAAATACGGCCTGCGCCTGTTGTAATGTCGCCTCCTGTTCCCGGAACCCTGGCATCAATTTCCGTAACAACTGCATTGAGCGCAGGATCGATATGACTCACGGTGCCATCGGTTTGATTCAAGGTCCAGACTCCATTTTCCCCGGTCGCAAGAAACCTGGGGGCTTTTCCAACAGGGATAGTTGCTGTTACTGCATTCTTTTTAGGGTCAATCCGCTGAACCGAATTGAAATTGGTATTGGTAATCCATACCCCATTATAATCATACACCGCACAATAGGAATTGGGCAATACAGTTATCCTTGCCACAACAGTATTTGTTGCAGGATTTATTCGTGATAAAACACCTGCGCTATCTGACAAAATCCACACAGCGCTATCACCAACAGCCAGGCTTATTTCACCAGCTTCATCCGCAACCCCACAATGTATCTTACAGATAATTTTTCCTGTTTTATTGTCAACCCTGTAAACAGATTGTTGGCTGCAACTTGCCACCCATACTGCATTAAAGCCCACAACCAATGCGCCGCATGCATCCGGAATATTAACTGTTAGAACCGGTTGTTTGCTTTTGACTGAAAGTTTCTCCACCCGGCCGGTATTTAAAATCCATACATCGTCTCCATCGGCGGCTAAAAAATCGGGAGATCCTTTTAATTTTTTTGTAGTAAAGGCTGCCTTTGAAATAGACAATTCTTTAGGAGCAGGATGCTGGGAAAAAACCAGGAACGGGAGAAACAAAAATGTAAAAAGAACAGATACTTGCATAATAAAAAATAAATAAAATAATGGTGTGGAAAGCCAACTTGCCGGTGTTGCTGCCGGTAAAATGCTTATTTATAATTCTGGAAGGCACCGTTGCTTTTTTATACGTTGAAGATAAGATTTTTAGTCATGAGATATAAACAACCCGGTTATAATCTTTAATGGCTAATAATATTAAGCAGCTTAATATTGAACAATTCTACAAGTGAGAAACTGCCCCAAAATCGCTTTTGAGA
>JAYUBR010000254.1:0-2158 GCA_043740775.1 Ferruginibacter sp.
ACATAGCGCACATCCACACAAATGGTTCGGTTAAGATCTTTATCAAAAGCAATTTTATGGCTCAGGGCTTCGTAATTACCATCAAATGCAAGGCCTATCAGGTTACCGCTGCCATCAATTACCGGGCTCCCGCTGTTTCCACCAGTAATATCGTTGGTAGTAATAAAATCTACCACCAGGTCATTCCTTCCCTTATCAATATACTGGCCAAAATCTTTTTTCTTCATCAAGTCAATTTGTTTGGCCGGCAAATTAAATTCATAATCCCCGGCTATGTATTTTTCTATAATTCCTTTACCGGTAGTAATATAGTCATAATGCACCCCATCCCTGGGATTGTAACTCTTCACATTGCCATATGTTACCCGCATACTAAAGTTGGCATCAGGATACATTTTACCGGCCGCCGCAGGGTTCATTTCCATAATACCTTTCAGGTAGCTTTTACCCAGTGCTGCATTGGTGTTGTTAAATGCGGTGTATAGCGGGGCGTATTTTAAATTGTAATTTTTTATAAATGCCGCGGCATAGGCAAAAGCCGGGTCAGCCTGTAAAACTGTGGCATCGGGGTTGGCAACAAAAGATGCCCATTTCGCATCATCCAGAACCATCGTTTTGTCAAACAAATTCGTTGCCATTTTTTTAAAAGTCTGCTCCTCTTTTAAATCACCATACACTCCTTTAACTCCTTCGTAAAAACCAATAGGGTGTTGGATTTTATCAATATCATTGTAAAACAGCCGGGTGGTTTGTGCCATTATTTTTTCATCGCCTGTTCTGTCTTCAGCATTTAAGAAAGTTTTTCTTGCTATTGTTGCGGCATCAATAGATTTTTTTATTTCTGATGAAGAAATTCCAGGCTTAACCAGGTTGGTTTCTACTCCAATTAAAGTAGCAGCAAAAGCGGCAAGGGAGGAACCCATAATGCCTTCATTTAGGTACTGGCGTTGTTTACTGTAAGGCGTCCAGGCTGCATAATTTTTTGCATAGTCTGTAAAAATATTTTCGTATTCAGGTTTGCCTTTTGCCCAGGCGGCAAACTTGCTTTCATATTCCTGCTTCTGTTCAAACGTGTGAAACCTGATTAATTGTTTTGTTTCACCATCATAAAACTTCCAGTAATTGGCAATGCTTGCATAGCTGCTGGCCAGCTTTAATTTTATAGCCGGGTCTTTTAGCATTTGCTCATGCATTATTTTTAAACGCACGTCTCTTAAATTAACCAGCGATGGATTTTCTATTTCGTTTTTTAATTTAATCCCGTAACTGGTTTCGTAGCGGTTTGTACCGCCAGGATAACCATAAATCATGGCATAATCACCATCTTTAATGCCCTTGATACTTACAGGCAAAAAGTATTTTGGTTTTAAAGGTGTGTTGTCTTTACTGAAGTCTGCTGGTTTCCCATCCTTTGAAGCATATACCCTGAAGATGGAAAAATCACCGGTATGACGGGGCCATTCCCAGTTATCGGTATCGCCACCAAATTTACCAACGCTTTCAGGGGGTGCTCCTACAAGGCGAATATCCCGGTAAGTTTTGTACACGTACATGATGTACTGATTGCCTTTAAACATGCTATACACTTTTCCGGACAATCCGTTTTCTTTATCCAAAACTTTATCGGTAATTGTTTTGTATACATCCGGCAATTTAGCAACCTTGTCCGCCACAACTAACCCTTTTAAAGCGGAGTCTACTTCTTTCGTCACATCCACAATCCTGTCTAAAAACTGCACGGTCAATTCACTTTTTATTTCCTGGTCTTTATTGTAGGCATAAAATCCATCCTGCAAATAATTGTGTTCTACAGTGCTGGCACCTGCAATGGCAGAATAGCCGCAATGATGATTGGTAAAGATCAATCCTTCACTGCTTACAATTTCGCCGGTACAGCCGCCGCCAAAAATTAAGATGGCATCTTTTAAAGATGATTTATTAACGGAATACAATTGTTCTTTGGTCAGTTTTAAACCTTTCTTCACCATATCATTGTACACCTGCTGGCCCAATAACATCGGAAGCCACATGCCTTCATCGGCACTTGCTTTTAATAAAGAGAAACAGAGTAAAAACAACACAACAATTTTCTTCATATTTGTTTTATTTTTTGAGCAACAAACCTACATCATATTGGCGGATCAATTATCAGCGTGGC
>JAYUBR010000255.1:0-2152 GCA_043740775.1 Ferruginibacter sp.
ATGCAGACTCGGCCTGCATGGCAAAAGTTGTGACCTTGCTGTACGCATTAACGGCAAGGCTTATTTTGCAGATGGAATTCACATAGATTCTTTCGGAGATGCACATGCAAAAGATGGTTTTTGCGAAGCGGTCCGCAAGGCAGAAACGCAGGGAACAATTGTGGGTGACCGGTTTAAAGTAACCTATTTTAAACTGCTTCCTTCAGATAAAAAAAATGTAAGTAAACCTAATACCATTATCAGCAATGCTTCCCTTCATTCAATGTATTGTGTACAATTGTTTTGTCAGCAATGTTTATTTCTATAAATAATTTATCTTACTACAATCATAATCGCTTAAAACTTCAACCAAAAAATATATGCATACACGTCGCGACTTTATCCAAAAACTAACTGGCTCTTTGATAGCCTTACAAATTTCTCCAGCGCTTGTTACAGCAGGTTGCAACAACATAATAGCACCTTATGATGGCCCATTATTGCGGGTTGCTATCATGGGGCTGGGCAGTTATGGTACCCGGGTTGCAGAAGCTATGAAAGATTGCAAAAAAGCTAAACTCGTTGGAGTTATTAGTGGTACGCCCTCTAAAATAAAAGACTGGCAGGCCAAATATAATATTCCGGAAAAAAATTGTTATAACTATGAAACTTTTGACCAGATCAAAAACAATCCTGATATTGATGTAGTGTATGTAATTACACCCAATGCGCTGCATAAAGATCAGGTGATACGGGTTGCGAAAGCAGGCAAGCATGTTATTTCTGAAAAACCAATGTCAATAAACGCAAAGGATGGACAAGAAATGATTGATGCCTGCAAGAAGGCCAATGTAAAATTGCTTGTGGGTTACAGGATGCATTTTGAACCAAAAACACTGGAAATAATCCGTATGCGCAAAGCCGGTGAGTTGGGTAAAGTTTTATTCTTCCAGGGACTTTGTGGGTTTACCATCGGCGATCCAACACAATGGCGGTTAAACAAACAATTGTCGGGCGGTGGTTCCATGATGGATATTGGTATTTATGCCATCAATGGCGCACGCTACATGATTGGTGAAGATCCCATTTGGGTTACCGCACAGGAAACGAAAAATAATCATGAAAAGTTTAAAGAAGGTGTGGACGAAACCATCCAGTTTCAGTTTGGCTTTCCGGGTGGTGCAGTTGCTTCCTGCCTTTCTACTTACAGCATGAATAACCTGGACCGCTTTTTTCTGAATGCAGAAAAAGGATATGCAGAATTGTATCCTTCCACCGGTTATGGCCCCATCCAGGGCCGCACCAGCAAGGGCGAACTAACTTATCCGCATGTTACCCATCAAACAGTACAGATGGATGAAATGGCGGGTATTATTTTAGAAGGAAAACAACCACCTGTACCGGTAGATGGTGAAGAAGGATTGAAAGATTTAAAGATTATTGATGCCATTTTCGAGGCTGCTAAAACAGGCAAAAAAGTTGATTTAAAATTGTAGAAAAAAAATTCTTAAAGCCCCGGCTGCATAGGTTTTCGAGGTGTTTCAAAAGGATTCGCTCCACGGGTTTTTAATTTTCTGCGATACACTTTATCCGGGCTGGTAACATATAAAATATTAAAGTCGGCCCCGCCAAAACAACAGTTACTAGCCTGCCCGCCTGGTATTGGGATGATGACATTTACACGCCCCAACTGATCCAATATTTGTATACCCAAACGGGAGGTAACATATACCCTTCCGGTTGTATCAGCTTTCAATCCATCGCTCCATGCGTTGCCTGCTTGATCGGGATAATGCAGCCATCCATAGCGTTGTTTATTGGTAAGTGTTCCATCATTTTTAATCGAATAAATCCATACCCATTGAGACGCAGATTCTGTAACATACAACTGTGTTTGATCTGGTGTTAGTGTGAGACCATTGGCATATTTTATTCCTTCATCTACCACAGTTTTTTCTCCGTTCGGACGGATCAAAAAAAGCTTGCTGGGTTTTTCAGTACCATCGGGAGCGGTAACATAGATGTTGCCATTTTTTGCAACTACCAGGTCGTTGCCGGCTACACTGTCTGCAACAATTGTTGGTTTTTCATTGGCATCGTACCCAATGATTTGCTTTGTTCCTCCCGCTGCTGTGTATCTTTTTCCATCAGCACCAAAACATGTACCACTGGC
>JAYUBR010000256.1:0-7219 GCA_043740775.1 Ferruginibacter sp.
ACTATAAACTTTACCAATGTACCTGCCCAACGGGATGGCCAGTAAAACGGTAATGATAAACATGGCGAGTACGCCAAAAATTTCTGTGTTCATAATAATGTGAATTGTGAATGGTCAATAGTGAAGGGCTAATTTCGAATTGCCTGTTTCATTTTTATTTTGACGATTCTTTTTAAAATTTTTCTGGTTTTACAAGTACATAACAGATGTAGCAAAATACCAGGATAGATAAAATAAAAAGTAACAGCATGATGTAAAATTTTATACCGGATGCGGTGATCAGATATTGTCAAAAAAATCGATTGCTTTAAAGAACAGTGCAAATGCTGTAATGCCTGCTACAATTAAAATGATGGGGAGTAACATATTTATTGTTTAATGAGTTTATAGATAATGCCGGCCAGTATGAACAATGCATAGAGTGCAGCGAACAAATGAAACGGCTTTATTTTTTCTTTTAAGTGTTGAAGAAGATGTTGCATATTTTTTTATTTGAATACTATATGCCAAACCATATGCCCTTATCTTACTAAAATGGATTGATAGCCTGCAATTCAATACGGTAAAGGGTTTAGAGTTATTTTAAAATAGTACCCATATTTACGACAATAAAAAACCCTTCCGTTTTGGAAGGGTTTTTTATCAAAAAGGCATGGTGCTTAGGAGTGAGCAATACGTTTAAGGGCAATATTTATTACCGGCGAAACGACCAGAGGTATACGCTCAATAGCTGTATCACCCATCTCCAAACCAAAAGCTTTTTTATCAGATTGACCAAGGTTTAAAATGGCAAAATAAGAGTTGAGGATAAAACTATCTTTAAATGAAAACTCGTTTTCTATCGAAAGGAATTTTTGAATCAACACATACCTTACATCAGCAGAAATATTGTGTTTGTTTAACAATGGAGCTTCATGATTAGTGCCAACTTCCAGTTCATGATGTTCAACCATTTCCTCCATTACTTTTTTAAGAAAAAGATTTATTCTTGGCTGAATACGGAAGCCCAAACGAAACTCTATCCGGATAATTTTATCATGTTCAATTTCTTCTACAGAATATTCCATAGTGTAAGGTTCATCTGTTCTGTCGATATGAACAAACCAATACACATCGGCACGCTTGGGCCTTTTACTAAAAATAGATTCTAAAATTCTTTTTTCAATATTTTTCTGATTGTTTGCTTTTGTTAAATAAACAAGGTGTGTAGCATATTTGGGTTCATTTAAATTAACGCTCAAATTATGCAATGCTGGTACAAAGGGACTAATCGCTTCAAAATGTAAAAAGCGGTTGGTAATCTTTCTTGCCTTATACCAGATGTACATGATGAATACCAACATGATTTCGAAGATCAGAAACATCCAGCGTTGTTTTATCTTGGCAACATTGGCTATAAAAAAGGAAAGTTCCACGGATAAAAAAATAGCTAGTATCAACAATAAAACCGGTGTGGCCCATTTTTTTATAAACTTCATGTAATAAAACATGAGCATTGTTGTCATCAGCATGGCAATGGTAATTGAGAAGCCATACGCAGCCTCCATTGCGCTTGATTCTTTAAAATAAAGCATCATTACCACACAGCCAATCCATAAAATCCAGTTAATGCTGGGGATATAAATTTGCCCCCTTACATTGGTAGGAAATTTTATGGTAATACGTGGCCAGAAATTCATATTTACTGCCTCGCTGATCAATGTAAATGAACCGCTGATCAATGCCTGGCTTGCTATAATGGTAGCCAATGTGGCAACAATTATTGACGGCAATAGAAATGAATGAGGAATAATTGCATAGAAGGGATTGATACCATCCAACGTTGTTTTGCCACTTTTTAGTAACCATGCCGCCTGGCCAAAATAATTGGCTACCAATGCAATTTTTACAAATATCCAGCTTACCTGTATATTTTTTCTGCCACAATGCCCCAGGTCGCTGTACAATGCTTCTGCACCGGTAGTACATAAAAAAACAGAACCCAGCAGCCAAAAGCCCTTGGGGTAGTGGCTTAGCAAATCGTAGGCGTAGTACGGGTTAAAGGCGGATAAAATGTGCGGATAGTAAGTTACCTGCACTACACCTAAAATCATTATCATGATAAACCAGACAAGCATAATTGGGCCGAAGAAACTACCGATTACTTTAGTGCCGAATTGTTGAAAGAAAAATAATAGGGAGATGATACCCACGATAATTCCAATGGTAAGTGCGTTGCCGGGTACAATAATATTTTCTAACCCGTGAACCCCATTCAGTCCTTCTATGGCAGAAGAAACAGAAATAGGGGGCGTTATAATTCCATCGGCCAGCAAAGTAGCGGCACCCAATGCAGCCGGAAAATACAACCAATGCCTGTACCGCCACACAATGGCATATAATGAAAATATACCACCTTCTCCTTTGTTATCTGCCTGTAACGTTAGCAGTATGTATTTAAAAGTTGTCTGTAAGGTCAATGTCCAGAATACGCAGGAGATACCCCCATACACCAGTTGATCTGTAATAACTCTTTTTCCGATAATAGCAGAGAAAACATAGAGGGGGGAAGTACCGATATCGCCAAAAATAATTCCAAGGGTAATCAGTAAGCCGGCGCTGGTAACTTTTTTTAAGTTAGGGTGCATAAAAGTTTTTTGGTGAAAAAAAAATTGCATATATAAAAATGTGAAAACAGCTTTTTATATGCATTTAAAAAATAGATGGTTGCCCTGGAAAGATCATTTGGTCAGGATAAAATGATAATTGGACAAAATCGATGAACTTGTTGCTGGCGGTAACTTTCGCAAAACTATTTAATAAAATGCATCACCAGATTCAAACCAAAAAAAATAACAAAAAACCCTCCGTTTTGGGAGGGTGATTTTCATTTTGAAATGGTTTAAAAAATTTTATACTCCTCAATTTTTCTATACAAGGTGGTTAATCCTATATTTAGCAGCCGGGCGGCTTCTGTTTTATTTCCTTTTGTATGGTTCAACACCCGTTGAATGTGTAATTTTTCAACGCTTGATAATTCAAAAGCCGACATGCCGCTTTGCTGGTGAGTATCATTGATTTGCAGTTCCACCGGTAAACTGTCTGCTGTTAATTGAGATCCCTCCGCTAATATCACGGCTCTTTCAATTACATTTTTTAACTCCCGGATATTTCCTTTCCACTGGTGGTTTTGTAAATGGTTGCTAAAATCCTTGCTCATGCCATCAATGTGTTTGTCCGTTTTTTGAGCAAACATTTTTAAAAAGTTAACAGCCAGTTCGGGTATGTCTTTTTTTCTGTCTCTTAGCGCAGGCAGGGTTATAGTAAAAACATTTATCCGGTAAAAAAGGTCTTCTCTAAACCTGCCGGTTTTAACCTCCTCTTGTAAGTCACGATTGGTAGCAGCAATAATTCTTACATCTACTTTGGTTGATTTTGTATCACCTACTTTTATAAATTCACCGGTTTCCAAAACCCTTAATAATTTTGATTGCAGGTCAATGTGCATCTCCCCAATCTCGTCTAAAAATAACGTGCCGGTATTCACTTCTTCAATCAATCCTTTTTTATCTTTTAATGCGCCGGTAAAAGCACCCGCCTTATGGCCAAATATTTCACTCTCCAAAAGCTCTTTGCCAAAAGCGCTGCAATTGAGCGCCATAAAGGGTTTCCCCATTCGCAGGCTACCAGTGTGTATGGCTTGTGCAAACACTTCTTTGCCTGTGCCTGTTTCGCCTAACAATAAAACACTGGCATTTGTAGGAGCTACTTTTTTTGCAAAGTCAATGGCCTCCTGTATCAACGGCGACGAACCTAAAATACTTTCAAACCCATATTTTTTGCCCACCTGTTGTTCAAGCTTTTCAATGCGTTTTTGTAACTGTACTTTTTCTAACGCCCGGTTAATAAGTGGAATTATTTTATCGTTGTCATTACCCTTGGTGAGGTAATCAAAGG
Source organism: Ferruginibacter sp. (assembly GCA_043740775.1). Lineage (GTDB taxonomy): Bacteria > Bacteroidota > Bacteroidia > Chitinophagales > Chitinophagaceae > Ferruginibacter. The sequence continues at coordinate 3,937 of JAYUBR010000256.1, forward strand.
CGCCATTTTTAATGGCCTGCACCCCATCAGGAATATTGCCATAAGCAGTCAGTAAAATGATTTCAATCTGCGGGTACAAATTTTTTATTTCTTTGATTAAGTCAACGCCATTGCCATCAGGCAACTTCACGTCGCAAAGCACTACATCAGCCGTAAATTGTTCCAGCTTTTTTAAAGCGGCTTTACAGGTAGCAGCTTCCAGTACTTCAAAACCTTCCAGCCCGATAATACGGGCCATCAGTGTTCTTAATTTTTCTTCATCATCAATGATCAGAATTTTATTCACAGCCCGATTTTTTTCAAATGTAGTGAAATACCATTTTGCGTACCTATGGAAATATATTGGTGTTAAAAAGGAGGGTGAAATAATACAACAGATGTTAAAAATAATCGTTACCGTATTGGTTAAAAAACAAAAGGGTAAATTTGCTTTGCATAAAAAATACAAAATCTCAGTATGAAAAATACCAAATATAAAATGGCAGCCCGGTTTTTGGCTATGATTGCTTTGTTTTTTTGTTACACAGTGAATGCTCAAAACAAATTATTTATCATATCTCCAAAAGGTGATACACTGAACAAGGTGGATAAAAATAATTTAAAGCAGGGTAAATGGGTGATTACTGTAGCAGAATTAAGAGGTGAGCCGGGCTATGAAGAAGAGGGGTATTATAAAAACGATAAAAAAACGGGCCCGTGGCGTAAGTACAACAGCACAGGCGATATTTTAGCGGTCGAAAATTACAAAGCTGGCGGCAAGGAAGGTGTACAGGAATATTTTTCTTTTTTGGGCGATCTTTTGAGGCACGAAGAATGGAAAGGGTACGATCCTGATTCTCCATTTGATACCATTGCGGTATATGGCCAGGGCAATAATCAAATCAGCAATTACAAAATTGTAAAAGCAGAGCAGTACAGTGTACCAAATGGCGTTTGGAAATATTATGCGCCGGGCGAAAAATTTATAAAGGCAGAAAACTATGATCATGGCCGTTTATTAAAAGAGGATGGCAGTACCGTAGTAGCAACAAAAAAAGTGACTGAAGTACCAGAAGAAAAGGTGAAGACGAAAGAAATTCTGGAATATGAAAAGAAGTACAGTAAAAAGAAAAGAAAGCAAATGGAGCGTGACGGAAGGACTGCCTTGTAATTTGCTTTTTCATATCTCTAAATAATGTTGTAAAAAATTATAGTCCTGGCTAAGAAGCACTGTGGTACATTCTTGCGTCGCACACTTCTACAAAAAAAGCTAACAGCAACTTTTATTAAATTGTAGATAAAAAGCGGGTAAAGACTGCGTAATGTAAGCATTCTCATAAATAGGCAATTATAATTTTTAACGCGGTTTTCGGCCATATTTTTTTACATTTGCCGCCAATTATGGCTGATAAAAAAACAGAAAAAAAGACCGCCCTGCTGTTATTACCCCTACAGTTAACTCAACAAAAAAATATTCTTCGTTCTATTCATGTCACTAAAAACACTCAGGGGGTAAAGTACGATATAGCAAACCTTGATAACACCGAACTGATCAGGTATTATGATGAGCTTCCCAGGCAGGCTAAACAATGGTTATACAGTCTTACCAGCGAAGGGTTGTACCGCATGGAGGACGAAATTATAAAACGCCACAAACAACAAAAATCCGGGGTACAACTCAGCCAGATGCTGATGACGGCATACACAAGAAAATTGCAGGAACAATTTGAATTTTTTAAACCATTTGCACACCTGGTAAAATGGTATCACCAGTTGCCTAATGCTGCTACCGGTAATATTACAACAGCGCCCTGTAGTTTCAGTAATTACAAACCTTCTTTGCAATTTGAAATAATAAAACACAATAATTTATTGCTGCTGCAAACCATTGTAACCATCAATGGCAGCAATTATATGCTGGACAGTTTCAGGCGTTTTCATTTTTTACTGGAAAGTAACAATGAATATTTTTTACTGGCAGGCAAAGATTATCAAACGTTGGAATGGCTGGTGCAAAAAAATCCATCGCAATACAATACAGATGCGCCTTTACTTGCAGAAAATATTTTGAGCAGGCTGGAAGAAAATTATACCGTTCAACGAAATAATTTATTCAGCGTAACAACCATTGATGTACTGCCAAGACAACGGGTTTTGCTGAGTGAGATCAGCAATTCTTTTTTGGTGCTAACCCCCCAATGGCTATATGATGGGTATGTAGCAGAAGGCGAATGGAAAGAATTTTTTGAAACCACCAACCGGGGTGAAACCATTGTTGTAAAACGCAATAAAGAAATAGAAACTGCTTTTAAAAAACAACTGGTAGCACTGCATCCCAATTTTGTAAAGCAGTTAAATGGCTGGTATTATTTATCCTTTGCCGATGCTCAAAAAAAGCAATGGTTTTTAAAAGTGTATCACCAGTTGCTGGAGATGGACATTGAACTGGCAGGCATTGATATGCTCACCCATTTCAGGTACTCTCCACATAAGCCGGTTACCGAAATGAACATTGTAAAAAAAGACAATGATGTTTTGCTGGCTGATTTTTCTTTGCAGTTTGGAGAAGAAAAAATACCCTTGCCGGAGTTACAAAAAATGCTCATTGCCGGGCAACGGGCAGTAATGTTAAAAGATGGTTCACTGGGTGTTTTAACAGAAATCTGGATAGCAGAATATGCCACCATCATTAAGCACAGCAAGGTTGATAAAAAACAATTGAACATACCGCAATGGCTCGCTATCAGCGAACAAAAAAGCGAAATAATAAATCAACCCTTAAAAATAACAGTCAGCAATGAATGGTGGAAAAACTGGGAGCGCTGGCAGCAGGCGGATGAAGTATTGTACCCGGTATCAACGAAAATAAATGCCACGCTGCGGCCTTACCAGCAAAAGGGTTTTGAATGGTTAAAAATGCTGGCTGCAATCAACGCCGGGGCTTGCCTGGCGGATGATATGGGACTTGGTAAAACCCTGCAAACAATCTGTTTTATTACAGACAGGTTGGAGCAGATAAAAGACGGCATCGTGCTGATTGTTTGTCCATCTTCGCTCATCTATAACTGGCAGCAGGAAGTAGCTAAATTTGCACCGCATTTGCGTACCTATATTCATCACGGTCAGGCGAGGGACATCAGTAATATTAGTTCCGAAACAATGGATATTTGCATTACCAGTTACGGCACCATGCGGTCGGATATTGAACAATTATCAGCGCTTGTTTTTGATGTGGCTGTGATAGATGAAAGCCACAATATTAAAAATCCTTCAGCACAAAGTACCCGTGCCATTTACCAGTTGC
>JAYUBR010000257.1:0-7199 GCA_043740775.1 Ferruginibacter sp.
GGCCTTACCAGTAAAGATGATGCAGAAATAAAACACTGCATTGACATGTTGCGTAAAACGCATGGCGGCACCGGCTTTATGCACGAGTCTTTTCAAAAAGATGATGCCAATAATTTTACCCGCAAATGGTTTGCCTGGGCCAATACAATTTTTGGCGAATTGTTGTGGGAAGTGTATCAAACAAAACCTCATTTACTTGCATAAAATTTTTATGCTCAATGCTTCATTTTAAAACAGGCAGATGAAAAATAAATGCAGTATTATAATTTTGTTTTTGCCGTTGCTTTGTCTTGTTCAGGTAACTGCAACGGCACAAAAAAAGGGCGGATGGAAACTGATCTGGCGGGAAGAATTTGACTACAAAGGTTTACCCGATGCCAATAAATGGAATTACGAAAATGGATATGTACGCAACCACGAACAGCAGTATTATACCAATGGCAGAACAGACAATGCAAGGGTGGAAAATGGTGTACTTACCATTACCGGCAAAAAGGAAACTTATCCCAATCATGATTATATAGAGGGATCAACAAGCTGGCAAAAGAAAGATTCACTGGCGCAATATACTTCTGCCAGCATCAACACCAATGGCAAAGCCGACTGGCAATATGGGCGTATAGAAGTAAGGGCAAAGCTGCCGCATGGCGGTGGCATCTGGCCAGCCATCTGGATGATGGGCATTGACCGGGAGAATGTTGGCTGGCCTGCCTGTGGCGAAATTGACATCATGGAGTTTATCGGCAATCATCCGCAGGATCTTTATGGCACTATTCATTTTGCTGATTCATCAGCGGCCAGCGGACATCTTTCCAGTGGCAGTAAAACATCGGACACTACACTTCAAAAAGATTTTCATGTGTATGCACTCGAATGGAATGAGGATGCCATGGACAATTACCTGGATGATAAAATGTATCATCATTTTGTGATTGATTCTGCCGGAAAAGGAAGTAATAATCCTTTCAGAAAGCCTTTCTATTTATTGATCAATCTGGCGATGGGCGCCGAATGGCCCGGTCCGGTTGATGATGCGGTTTTGCCGCAGCAATTTATAATTGATTACATAAGGTTCTATGTGAAAAAACATAAAAACTGACACCACCGTTTCAGTGATTTTTTTTAAAAGTGAGAAAATATTATGTTTAGCCTGATCAAGGATAGCATAAAAATTAACCTGGCAGTGCCACACCACACGATAACAAACATGAACAACAAAAAAACTAATGATTCAATTTACAATAAATAAAAAAGCAATAAAGGCAGGACTATTTTTTATTTGCTTTAGCCTTGCAATGGTTGACAGCTTTTGTCAAATAGTTACCAGGGTTACCGATCCTGTAGACTGGGTAAACCCTTTGATGGGCACAGATTCCAAGCCAGACCTTTCCAATGGCAATACGTATCCCGCCATCTCCGTTCCATGGGGAATGAATTACTGGGTACCCCAAACCGGTTTGATGGGAGATGGCTGGCAGTACATTTACAATGCAGATAAAATCCGCGGCTTTAAACAAACACACCAGCCTTCGCCGTGGATGAATGATTATGGCCAGTTTTCTATCATGCCGGTTACGGGTAAATTGCGTTTCACACAAAATGAAAGGGCAAGCTGGTATTCGCACAAAGCAGAAATTGCCAGGCCATATTATTACAGTGTATACCTGGCAGATGCAGATGTAACAACAGAGATAACACCCACCGAAAGAGCCGCGCAATTCAGGTTTACCTTTCCGCAAAGCGATAGTTCGTTTATTGTGGTGGATGCTTTTAATAAAGGCTCTTACATTAAAATAATGCCTGATCAAAGAAAGATCATTGGTTATACAACCCGCAATAGCGGCGGTGTGCCTTCCAATTTCAAAAACTATTTTGTATTGGTTTTTGATAAGTCTTTTTCACTGGCGCAATCCTGGCGGGATGATCTGCTGCTGAAAGATTCACTTGAATTGACTGCCGGCCATGCCGGTGCAATCATCGGTTTTAAAACAGCAAAGGGTGAAAAAGTAAATGTGAAAGTGGCCTCGTCTTTTATCAGTTTTGACCAAGCCGAACAAAACCTGAAGCAGGAATTGACCAATGACCCTTTTGAAGCTACCAAACAAAAAGCCAAAGCTGCATGGAACAAACAAATGAGCAGACTGGTTGCGGAGGGCGGAACGGTAGATCAGACAAGAACCTTTTATAGTTGCCTGTACCGCACCATGCAGTTTCCTCAAAAACAATACGAAACAGATGCGTCAGGAAACATCATTCATTACAGCCCCTACAATGGTAAAACCTTGCCAGGTTACTTGTATGCAGGTACCGGTTTTTGGGATACCTTCCGGGCCTTGTATCCTTTTTTAAACCTGGTGTTTCCTTCAGTAAATAAAGAAATGCAGGAAGGCCTGATCAACAGTTATAAAGAAGGCGGATTTTTACCCGAGTGGTCAAGCCCCGGTTACCGCAACGTGATGGTGGGCAATAACTCAGCCTCCATTGTAGCGGATGCGTATGTAAAAGGATTACGTGGATACGACATCGGTAAATTATACGAGGCACTTTTAAACGGTGCCGAAAATGAAGGTCCGCAAGGTACCGGCCGCACCGGTGTTAAATATTACAACGAACTTGGTTACGTTCCCTACGATGTAAAGATCAATGAAAATGCGGCCCGCACACTTGAATACGCATTCGATGATTTTAGTATTTTACAACTGGCCAGGGCACTGCACCGGCCACAAAAAGAAATTGATTTATTCGCAAAAAGGTGTCAGAATTTTAAGTACCTTTTCGATAGCGAAAGCAACCTTATGCGGGGCAAAAACAAGGATGGTTCTTTTGAAAAACCTTTTAGTGCTTTTAAGTGGGGCGATGCATTTACAGAGGGCAATAGCTGGCACTACAGTTGGAGTGTTTTTCATGATATTGAGGGTTTGAAAAAACTAATGGGCGGTAAAGAAAACTTTATAAAAATGATGGATTCCGTTTTTACAATGCCACCCGTTTTTGACGACAGTTATTATGGGGGAACCATTCACGAAATACGCGAAATGCAGATCATGAACATGGGCCAGTACGCACACGGTAACCAGCCCATCCAGCATTTTATTTATTTATACAATTATGCCGGCCAGCCCTGGAAAACACAATATTGGATAAGAGAGTCTTTAAACAAACTATATAAGCCAACACCAGACGGGTATTGCGGTGATGAAGACAATGGACAAACATCGGCCTGGTATGTATTTTCAGCGATGGGTTTTTATCCCGTTTGTCCGGGTACCGATCAGTATGTATTGGGAGCGCCTTTGTTTAAAAACCTGACCATTAAATTAGAAAATGGAAAGCAATTGCAGATAAGTGCACCTGCCAACAGCGATAAAAATTTGTATGTACAAAGCCTTCAGTTCAATAATAAAATAATTGGTCAAAACTGGATCAGTCATTTTGATTTACAGAAGGGCGGAACACTACAGTTTTTGATGGGGTCTGCGCCCAATAAGCAGCGGGGTATTAAAGATGCCGACGCACCTTATTCAATGAGTAAGAATGAGCATCCTTAACCAAACGCCAGATACGAATGAATTGCCTGTGGGGAATTGCCCGTCCTGAATTGCCCCGCTCTGAATTGCCCCGCCCTTCAGGGCGGGGGGACTAAAAAAAGAAGCTATATGAAGTCAAAAATTATTCTGGTATTTACTTTATTGCTGGCAACAGTTACCGGCTGGCTGGCGTGTATGAATAACAGCAGCACTACAGCCTTTACCATGCCTGATAAAGTGAGCTACAATTTTCACATCCGGCCCATTTTATCTGACAAATGTTTTAAATGCCATGGGCCTGATGTGAATAAAAGAGAAGCCGGTTTAAGACTCGATATTCCCGACTCTGCCTTTGCGCCGCTAAAAGAAACGAAAGGCGCATTTGCACTCGTTCCTTTTAAACCGGAAGAGTCTGAATTGTACAAACGCATCTCTTCTATTGATACCGGTTACCAGATGCCGACACCCTCATCTCACCTCGGGGTATTATCCGCACATGAAATAGCATTGTTTAAAAAATGGATCAGCCAGGGCGCAAAATACGAACCGCACTGGGCATTTGTAAAACCCGTAAAAGTGCTGTTGCCTGCAATAAAAGATAAGGAATTGGCAAAGAATGAGATTGATTATTTTGTGATTGCCAAACAGGAACAGGCAGGTGTTACAATGAATGAAGAAGCCGATAAAGAAAGATTATTGAAAAGGCTTTCACTGGATTTAACCGGGCTTCCACCCACAGAAAAACTAATGGATGATTTTACTGCCAGTAAAAATCCCAATGCGTATGAAGCAATGGTAGATACTTTATTGAATCGCCCTGCATACGGTGAAAAAATGGCGGTGCACTGGCTGGATATTGCACGTTACGCAGATAGCTATGGCTACCAGGATGACAATGTAAGAACCCAATGGGCCTGGCGGGACTGGGTGATTCATGCCTTCAATAAAAACATTTCTTACAATACATTTCTTACCTGGCAAATTGCAGGCGACATGCTGCCCAACGCAAACAAGGAGGAAGTATTGGCGACCGCTTTTTTTAGAAATCATAAATACACCGAAGAAGGTGGTGTGGTACCTGAAGAATACCGCATCAGTTACATTTTAGATAAAACAAAAACTTATAGCAAAGGCATTTTAGGGTTAACGGCAGAATGTGCACAATGCCACGATCACAAATATGATCCCATTTCTCAAAAAGAGTATTACCAGTTATTTGCCTTTTTTAATAACACCAAAGAAGTAGGGTATGAAGGCGATGTAAGCGTATCAAAACCCGCAAAAAATCCTATTCTGCACATTTCCGATTCGGAGGTAAGAAGCACGTTAACCTTTATCAATAAAAGGGATACAGGAAGCATGACTGTTTCTGTAATGGGGGACCGGGATACCATGCGAAAAACATTTATCCTTAACCGGGGCGTGTATGATCAGCCCACTACGGAAGTGCTGCCCTCTACAATAAAAGCAGTGCTGCCTTTTGATACCACTTGTTTACCACGCAACAGGCTCGGCCTTGCCGCATGGACGGTGAGTAAAGATAATCCCCTTACAGCAAGGGTTTTTGTAAACCATATCTGGCAGGAAATTTTTGGCCGGGGCCTGGTAAAAACTTCGGGTGATTTTGGTATGCAGGGCGAGTTGCCTACCCATCCTGAATTGCTGGACTGGCTATCGGTAGATTTTATGGAGCATGGCTGGGACGTTAAGCGGCTGATGAAACAGATTGTTACATCTGCAACCTATCGCCAGTCGGGTAAAGTAAAAGATGACAATTATAAAAAAGATCCTGAAAATAGTTGGCTTACACGGGCGCCACGCATGAAGGTAAAAGCTGAATTTGTAAGAGACATTGTGTTGGCGAGCAGTGGTTTGCTGATAAATACAATCGGAGGTCCAAGTGTAAAACCATACCAGACAAAAGGTCTTTGGGAAATGGCAAGTTCGGGCAGGGGAGAGCTGGCCACTTATAAGCAAGATAAAGGTGAAGCCTTGTACCGGCGGGGCATGTACACATTTATTAAGTTAACGGTACCACCGCCCAGCATGATATTATTTGATGCCAGCAACAGGGACCAGTGCGAAGTAAAGCGAACGCAAACCAATACGCCGCTGCAGGCATTGATGATGATGAATGATCCGACTGTGTTGGAAGCCTCCCGGGTTTTTGCACAAGTGCTGATGGAAGAAAAATCGTCTACAGATGAAAAAATTAAGAAAGCCTTTCATCGCATCGTTTGTCGCTTGCCCAATGCGAAAGAAACCGATATTTTAAAATCGTATTTTGATGACCAGTTAAAACAGTTTCAGCAAAAAAAACTTGATGCTGCGGCAACCCTGCACGTTGGGGAATACCCGGCAGATAAAAATGTAGATGCAATTACCACTGCTGCGTTGATGAAAACAATTAGTATGTTGTACAATATGGAAGAGGCCATTATAAAAACATGAGTATGCAAAAAAAAATCCTTGAACATGGGCTGGGCATTAACCGGCGTAAGTTCCTTTCAAAACTAAGTCTGGGTATTGGAAGTGTAGCATTGGGGTCGCTATTGATACCGGATTTATTTGGCGCAAAAAGCGATGAAGAAATGTTACTCGCCGGCCTGCCACAATTTGCACCCAAGGCAAAGCGAATCATCTATCTTTTTCAAAACGGTGCCCCTTCGCAGTTGGACCTGTTTGATTACAAACCTAAGCTGATAGAAATGTTCGGGCAGGATTTGCCAGCCTCTGTCCGGATGGGGCAACGCCTTACCGGTATGACGGCTGATCAGAAAAAATTTCCTTTGGCAGGCACGGCTTTCAAGTTCAATCAATATGGCGAAGCCAAAGCATGGATCAGTGAATTGTTGCCGTACACTTCTAAAGTAGTAGATGATTTGTGTTTTATAAAAAGCATGCATACCGAAGCCATCAATCATGACCCTGCATTGACTTTTTTTCAAACCGGGGCACAGGTGGGTAACCGCCCCAGCATGGGTTCCTGGCTGAGCTATGGCCTCGGCAGTGAAAATAAAAACCTTCCTGCTTTTTGTGTTTTGTTATCCAAAGGCAAGGGCAACGGGCAGGGTGTTTATTCAAAATTATGGAGCAATGGATTTTTAGATTCTATACACCAGGGCGTACAGTTTAGCAGTGGCGATAACCCGGTGCTGTACCTCAACAATCCTGAAAGTATTAATAAAGCCGATCGTCGTAAGATGCTCGATAAACTGGAGGAACTGAATGCACAGACCTTCCAGGAATCCGGCGATCCCGAGATCAATGCCAAAGTACAGCAATACGAAATGGCTTACCGCATGCAAACTGCGGTGCCCGAAATTACAGACGTAAGCAAAGAGCCGGAAGATATTGTAAAACTATACGGACCGGATTGTCTCATCCCCGGCACCTACGCAGCGAATTGTTTGCTCGCAAGAAAATTGTCAGAAAGTGGCGTTCGCTTTGTGCAATTGTATCACCAGGGCTGGGACAGCCATGGGGGTCTGCCCAACGAAATTAAAGGCCAGTGTATGGATACCGACCAGGCTTCTGCTGCACTGATCACCGATTTAAAGCAACGGGGCCTCCTTGATGAAACCCTCATTATTTGGGGCGGCGAATTTGGCCGTACTAACTATTGCCAGGGCAAATTGGAAAGAACGAATTACGGCCGTGATCATCACCCCA
>JAYUBR010000258.1:0-7198 GCA_043740775.1 Ferruginibacter sp.
ATAAAAACAGAAAAATAAATTGGCAGTTCACAAACAAGGAAGCAAGGGTAAAATTGAAAAAACTTTATCCGTCAATTCATGATTAACATAACACTAGATCATTATTTTTAAGTTCACCGTCTTTTAACTGGAAGTATCTTCCATAGCAGTCAAATAAAGGACGGTGAAATCAAATGAAGTCAATAAATCATTGAAGAGTAATAAATATCTTGGTTGGAATTTTTTGGAAAAGTAAATGTCGGGACCACCAGGAAGTAATGCCAACGTAAATGAGGTATATCTTGTTATCATAAAAAAAGTGTCAAACAATTTATTATTTTATCATTACTCATTTTGTTTGGGTAAATCTCACTGCTTCAAATTCAAAATAATTTCTAAAAATATTTGAGGTCGGATTTATTCCTGCCAGCATATGAAATAATCCAAAGTATGGAACATCTGGATATAGGATTATGTAAATATTTTTTATCGAATGGGCTTTCATTTTTGAAACCATGGATTGAAAAAAGGGTTTAAAAGCAAGGTATTCCCAATATTGAAATTCATGAATGATTTCATAAACAACTATATGATATTTTGAAGAAGTATCAAAGTAAACTGATGTGTCGCCCGTAGTTAACTCCATCGTGTTGCTCCCGGTGAATGATTACTAAAAGTATTTCAATTATCCATCGTGTTTATAGCGCCTTTGTAGAAAGCCGAACTTTAAAACGAGTATTTCCAGACTTGTATAGGTACGTCAGTATAAATAAATTCATTTCCTTTACCGGTACTAAATTTAAATAGCCCGGATGGCCATTGCAGCCATCATAATTAGCAACTATTACAACTTCAAAGAAACCAGCAATTTTGAATTGTTTCAAATTTTTTAATTTATTGTATCGTAAATAAATTATCGCAATGTGGTTTATTAAAGCAACCCGGTTTGTATCCAACAATACCAACCTTCTTTTTGTCGTTTGTTAAGGGTACTATCAGAGGATATAAGCAAAAATCTGGCAAGCTAACTTTCACAAAAGAAAATCTTTTATTAAATCGTATTTAAATGCTGGTAAAGCTGAATAAACAGAATATAAAAACACTATATTTTTTGAAAATAAACATAGTGTATCTTTAATTTATTTAAAAGAATTCTCTGAATAGAAAGGTCATTTTGTTTTGACTAAAAAAGTCTGTACAAAACTTTCGCACTCATGAAAAAAATTACACCTAATCTTTGCTATCATCAATTTAAAGTAGCTTATTTTCTGTTACCATTGATTGTTATGGCATCAATAGATTCGAAAGCACAATACCGTGATTACGGTCTGGCCTTTTCAGAAAATTTAAAGGGTGGAACTGCTATTTTTGGGAACACCTTAATGAATCTGGTTAATAGTGACGGAAGTGTTAACACCATTGCAATGAATGGTAATAGTGCAAATGGCAATAGTTTGTACGATAATGGGTCATTTGGAAATGCCAATATGCAATATGTTGATGTTGACGGAAATACCGCAGATGGAGCAGGTACAAGAAATTCATCATCTTCGGATTTAATTTTACCTGGCGGTACCAACACAATTAAATTAGCACGCCTATATTGGGGGGGAAGGGTGTTGACCTCAGATTTTGATATAACAAAGGCTGCCAATCAAAAAATTAAAATACGAAAGGGTATAAATGGTATCTACCAGGAATATGCAGCTGCACAACTCGATAAAAATGTTCAAAATGCGGGCTTAAGTACGGAGTTTACTTTTTACCAGGCATTTGCAGATATTACTACATTGGTTCAGCAAAAAGGTGCCGGCACATATACAGTTGGCAACGGCGCTTTTTCTACTGGAATGGGTGGAGATTTTGGAAATTACGGCGCATGGAGTATAGTGGTTGTATATGAAAACCCGGTATTAAATTTTAACAGTGTTCGCATATACGACGGTTTTCAACAGATTTATAATGGCGGGGCTGCAACAACAACCAACATTACTTTAACTGGTTTAAATGTACCATCCGGAGCCTTATCTTCTGCAGATGCTAAAATCGGAATAATTACCTGGGAAGGCGATGCTAAGTACAACGGTGATTTTTTTAAAATTAATAACAATCTTTTCAGTAATGCGATTAACCAGGCAGATAATTCATGGAATGGTACCATCTCTAACAATGGTGTTCATGTAACCAGTAAAAATCCTGACTATACTGATCAAATGGGGATTGATATTGATCAATTTGATATTGGAACAGGTTATGGTATTCTTCCAAATGCCGCTAGTGTAAATCTTCAGTTTGGTACCAATGACGATCAGTTTTTTTGCGGGGTAGTTACTTTTGTAATTAAAATGAAAGACCCTATTATAAGGATTTCTAAACGTGTTACTGATGCAAACAATAATAAAACTGCGGAACCCGGAGAAATATTAACGTATAAATTGAAAGGCAAAAATATTGGCGCAGGTAATGCCAACGCAGTAGTGCTTAAAGATTCTTTGCCTTCCTTTGTTATCCTTATTGCCAATTCGTTAAAAGTAAATTATTGCCCTGGTGTAAGCACGGGTGTAAAAACAAATGCAACAGGGGATGATATAGCTGAATACAATCAATCTGCTAAAACGGTTATATTCAGAATAGGCAATACAGCAAGTGCCACTAATGGCGGATTTCTGGAACCAAACGATTCATTTGAAGTGGAATTTAAAGTTATTGTTACAGCATTTGAGAATGGCCTCGCATATCCTATCATTAATATAGCCCGGCTGGTTACATTATCTGATGCAGGGAAAGAATTTGTGGATGAAGGCACTGCTGTGATTTATTTGCCCGTTCCCCAGGTAATAAGTGATAAAAATATTTATGTACCTAATGCATTTACTCCCAATGATGACAATTTAAATGACAACTGGAAAATCCCTGCATTAGTAGCATATCCTTTAGCTGAAGTAAAAGTGTATAACAGGTATGGACAAATGGTATTTTATAACAAAGGATACACCAGGCAATGGGATGGAAGATTTAAAGGATTGATTGAACCAATAGGCGTTTATACCTATTCTATAGATTTAAAAAATGGAGCTAAATTACTAAGAGGAACAGTGGTGGTTATAAGATGAGTAAATAAAAGAGCAATAGTAAAAAGAATAGCGCATAAATGATGACTTAACCACCTGATTCATCCCACCAAAACAGAGATATAGTTTGCAGGTAAATTATTATTAACAAGCCGAATCGCAGTGAAGCATTACCCGTTGGTGGTACAATTTCATTGATTTATAATATATCCCTGACGTTATTTCTAACAATCAAATCTCTTCGGTTATAAATTACAATTATTGCTATTGCGCCAAAGGCTTATTACTGTATACATGGTACTCGCCAGGGGCAAGGGTAATGTTATAGGGCAGGGATGCTATGGTAATAGCTGAACCATCAATGTTGTCAGTCCACGTACCCGTTGCAGCAAAAGCTATGCTGGTTGTATTGCTTACCACACCAAAGTTGCCGATTACTTCAACGTATGTGCCATCGCTGCCGTCAAGCTCAATTGTTTTTACGGCCTGGTTCAGGTTATACTTAAACGATGTCGTTGCAAAAACCGCATTGCTGGTTTTCAACCTGATCATTTTGGCATAGATGTTAAACAGGTGGGCACGGTTAACATCAGCCATATATTCCCAATGGGGCGGTTTGGCAGATAGCCGGCCACCAAAATCATTGATGCTGACATCATACCCCCGCTCGCCAAATTGCCACAGCATTTTTGGGCCTGGTGATGAAAACATAAAGGCGGCAGCCATTTCGTTGCGTTTTAAACCGGTTGCCAGGTCCTTAACATTGTAAATACTGCCGCTATTGCCATACATACCGTTTTTATATTGCAAACGTTCTTCATCGTGGCTCTCAAAATAAGCCACCATTCCGTAAGGGTTGGTAAAACCATAGCCATCATAAAATAATCCCGAAAGGTCCCACGAGCCCCCGGCGTCGTTATACCCCATGGTGGCCTGCTGCCCGGGGGTACTTAAATTTGTCCAGGTCATCATTCCCTGGGTAGCCAGTTCAGCTTCTTCCTGGTTGGCCGCAAAATATTCCAGGATTACATAAAATTCAGGATCGACAGACTTCATAAAATTGTTATACTCCTTCCAGATAGCTATACGGCTTGCATCGTATTTACCCCACAGGTTTACATCTGTGCCTGAATTGGTTTGGGTAAACCCTTTTGCAAGATCGAACCTGAAGCCATCAATATGATATTCCTTCATCCACCATTTCAATACATTTTTAACAAAATATTTGGTAGCAGCACTTTGGTGGTTAAACTGAAAGCCAACATTGTAAGGGTGTGTTGCCACTGCATTGTACCATGGGTTATCTGCGGCAGGCGCAGTGCCGTTCCAATATAGTTGCACCATGGGTGACGACCCGAAAGAATGGTTTAAAACAATGTCCTGTATTACTGCGATGCCTTTTGCATGACAGGCATCAATCAATGCCTTTAAATCGTTTTTGGTGCCATAATATTTATCGGGGGCAAAATAAAAGTTGGAGTTATAGCCCCAGGAATCGTTGCCTTCAAATTCGCTTACGGGCATCAGTTCAATAGCATTTACACCAAGCCTTGCAAAGTAGCTTAGTGTATCTTTAATAGTTTTATAATCATGCGTAGCCACAAAGTCGCGTACAAGCAATTCATATATTACAAGGTTCTTAGGATCAGGCCGCTGAAAACCGGTGGTTTGCCAGTTGTATCCAGGCTGGCTATACCAGAAGGTACTTACAATGCCGGTGGTTGATCCTGTAGGGTACGCTTTCAGGTTGGGATATAACGACCCCGGTATAAATTTATCATTATCGGGGTCCAGCACTTTTTCGGTATAAGGGTCTGCTACTTTAATAATACCGTCTACCAGATATTGGTACGCATATTCTTTTGTGGGGTCAAGATCATCTACCTGTATCCACCAGCGTTTTCCATCGGTTGAATTTTTTAGAATGGTGGGCTGCCAGCTATTGAATTCACCTGTTACAGCAACCGATTTCTTCCCTGGCGCATACAAATTAAAGATCACTGATTTTCCCGAGTTAAGAAAAGTAACGCCATCATTGCTCCCCGAAGGAACATCCACTCCGCCCTGGTTATCTGGATTATTCCTCCCGGTAGCGGCTTTTTTACAGGAGATACCATTAACCAGCATTGTCACAACCAGCAATGTGTAAAAAAATATTTTCATAGTATGTTTTATTAGTCTGTAGGTAAAACTCAAATAACAATGATTTTAAAAACGCTTGCCAAAAAATAAATGTTGAAAATATATGTTGTTAAGGTTGAATAGCAAGCAAGCCGAGGTTCAATCAGGAGGCAATATAAATTATTCGGGGCAATAGTATAACAATAATAGTGTAAAAAAGATACCACCCAGTTTACCCAAAAGGTGCTTATCAGGTAAAAAATAGCAGCAATGAAGGGCTTTTATAATGTTATTAAATGATAGTAAAATCTTATTTTAATACTAACTTTAGTAAACGCCATCCAAATCTGGGCTGCACCGGGTGCAATTGAACCACATTTCACTAACCCGCTTACCTAAACAAATTATGGAATGGCTTGAAAATTGAACCGTATATATAAACCTGATTTTTATGGAACAATCTATAACCAAAAAGCCTATCATCCTGCTTATTGATGATGATAAAGACTTACTTGCATTAATGAAAATAAAATTAGTGAAAGAAGGATGTGTGGTTAACATTTCTCAAAATGGGGCAAAAATGAATGAATTAATCGCAGCTGAAAGTCCCGATTGTATTTTACTTGACATTCACATGATTGGTGTAAATGGAAGCGACATTTGCAAAAAGCTTAAATCGGAGGAACCAACCAGCAATATACCCATATTGCTTTTATCAGCAAATCATAATATTGAAAAAATAGCGGTTATTTGTGGAGCAGACGGTTACATTTCAAAACCGCTGGATATTTCGCTGTTTGTAGAAAAAATTAAAAATGTGTTGAAACTTAAGCTTTACCTCTAATCACTTAAGGGACTGGTATTTTCTTTGCTCTTACCTTAACGCCCTTGTTATCCGTACAATTTAAACCTGCTGCCTTGTCAGGTGCCCTGTTTGTTGCGGGGCTGAGTAGCTACAATGGATCTTTTTATATTTAAAGGATGCAATAGGATGATGATGAAATAAAACATTGCCTTCACGGTGATTTATTTCTTTGTTTGGAATGCACATGCTTTTTGCTACCGTACAAGCGGACTTTGTAAAACGGCCGGATACCAGTCGATCTCTGCCAAACAATTAGTAGATATCATTGTTACCTGATTTTAAATATAATTATGTTTTCAATAAATTTAAGCCGTTTTCATGTAATCAAATTTAGTGTAATAGCTGCCGGTTTTTTTGCCGTGCTGCTTTTACATTCCTGTATATATTCACAAAAAACTGCACAGCGTTTATTAGCCGGGGCCAGAACAATGGTGTACGATGTAGTGATAGTGCCGGGTGTACCCCTGGAAAATGGAAAATGGAGCAGGACAATGAAGGGAAGGATTTATTGGGCAAAATATTTGTACGACCAGGGCATTACAAAAAACATTCTTTTCTCAGGTTCGGCTGTTTACACACCCTATTACGAAGGAATAATAATGTCGCTTTATGCAATTGAACTCGGCGTTCCCCGGCAACATGTTTTTTACGAAACCGAAGCACAGCACAGCACAGAAAATATTTTTTACTCTTATGCAAAAGCAAAGTCGCTGGGCTTTATTAAAATTGCCCTTGCATCAGATCCGTTTCAGACAAAAAGCCTGCGCCGTTTTACCCGTAAAAAAGTAAGCCCGGATGTTGCCATGCTGCCGATGGTAACTGACATGTTGAAAATGCAGGAGGCTTTTATGGCAGACCCGGCCATTGATATTGAAGAGGCATACAACAACCATTTTATTTCCATTAAAAAAAGAGAGGGGTTAATTAAAAGATTAAAAGGTACGATGGGATATAATATTAAAGACAGCCTTGCGAAATAATTGGTGTTTAAATTTCACAGTAAGGGCATTTCCTGGCGATGGAAGATATTAATGGCGACGGACAGCCGGATTTGATCACCGGCAAAAGATACTTTGCCCACAACGGTGGCGACTCCGGTGGTTACGAGCCTGCTGTTTTATATTGGTTTGAATATAAAACCGGTAAAATTCCACAATGGATT
>JAYUBR010000259.1:0-7191 GCA_043740775.1 Ferruginibacter sp.
AAGCGGGCACGTTAAAATTTTTGATGTACCACGCCAAACCCCCTCGCAATGCACCGCCACCGTTACCAGTTGGACTTGTGGAATCGAATGCAAATTCAATGCTCCAGTCGTGTGGTATATTTAAGGTACGCCAGCCACTTGTATTTGCAGATGACTGGCTGTAATCATGGGTACTATCCAATTTAAATTTCCAGTTGCTATTAAAACTCTCTCTTTTTCTTTGGCCATTGGTCTTTTGCACAGACAATAAAAAAGTGGTGGCGATCAATAAAAAAACTGACAATGCAATTTTGTGTACACTCATATAAATAATTCTAAAAATTAAATGATTATTGTTTTGATTTTATAATTGCAGTGATATTGTTAAATACTTTGTGTTTTATCAAAGGCTTGATAAACATAGCTGTTTTTATTTAGCAGATCGTTAAAAAATTTCCGGTGATCACTATTTGTATCATTGGAATAAAAATTTCTTTAAAATAAAGTCAAATTGACATTTATATCGTAAAGGTATTTAAATGTTGCCTTCAAACCGGTTTTATTTACGGTTATACGGGCAACATAAAAACTATTTAATTCACGTTACAATTAATTGGTAAATTGGATGCCTGTTAAACAGGGGGACCTTACACAATCAGCAGCAGTATGGATTATTTTATAGGAATTGATATCGGCACTACTTCTACCAAAGCAATGGCATTTACAGCCACAGGACAGGTATTGGCAAAACAGTCATCAGGCTATCCTATATTCCATCCGCAGGAAAATCAAAGTGAACAAAATCCTGAAGAAATACTGGAGGCCGTTGTTCATTGTCTTACAGATATGGCTGTACAACTACAGCAACATACACCTTCATTCATCAGCTTTTCTGCTGCCATGCACAGTTTGATACTGATGGATGAAAATGATCAACCCTTAACAGGCTGTATTATCTGGGCGGATAACCGTGCCGGTGAGTTAGCCGTTGCATTGCGGCAAACTAAAGAGGGCGAAAATTATTATCATGCTACCGGTGTACCCATTCATGCGATGTCGCCATTGTGCAAATTATTGTGGTTTAAAAATAATGAACCAGCACTTTTAAAAAAGACGGCAAAATTCATTGGCATAAAAGAATTTATTTTTCAGCGCCTGTTTGGTAAATACATTGTTGATACCGCCATAGCATCTGCAACAGGATTATTAAATACTCTTCAACTGCAATGGGAGGAAGCAATTCTCACCATTGCAGGTATTGAAAAAAAACAACTATCAGCCATTGTACCGGTAACTCATATTGAATATTTACCTGCATCAACTACCACCAGCTTAACTAAACGGCTACACGCTTTTATCCAAACACCTTTTGTAATTGGCAGCAGTGACGGTGCACTGGCTAACCTTGGCAGCGGAGCTACAGCAAAGGGTTCTATGGCCATCACCATTGGCACCAGCAGTGCGGCAAGAGTTATTACCACAGAGCCAACAACAGATAAAAACATGCGGACTTTTTGTTATCACCTGGGAGGTAAGCAATATATTATTGGTGGTGCAAGCAGCAACGGGGCTATCGTAATTCAGTGGCTGAAAGAAAAACTGCTACAGGATAAAACTGCTTACGATGAATTTATTTCCATGGCCGAAATGGTTGCTCCTGGCAGTGATGACCTGTTACTGCTTCCATATATTTTAGGCGAAAGGGCCCCCTTGTGGAACCCCGATGCAAGGGGTGTTTATTTTGGGTTGGATATAAAACATACAACAGCTCATCTTGTAAGAGCCGCTATGGAATCGGTGATATACAATGTGTATACTATTGGCAAAATATTGATGGAGCAATCAGGCGTACATACGATTTATGTAAGCGGAGGCTTTACGGAAAGCGATCTTTGGGTACAGATGCTGGCAGACATTTTCAACCTGCCGGTTATAATTTCTGCTGTTGAAGAAAGTGCAGCCCTGGGTGCTGTAATGATTGGATTTGAGTCATTAAAATTACCTGCTGCTATTGATCTACCTAACGGAAAAACTTTTAAGCCTGATGCAGCCAACCATGAAATTTACAAGCTGCAATGTGCAAAAATGGAACGATTGTATGAATTGGTAAAAAATGAATTTTAACTTTTTTTCTATCACAGTTAGTGCAATCTTTCGGCTGCCATTAAACAACTTGTCTTTCCATTTCCCCAACTTTATTTTTTGCCGGAGGGCGTATGATCATACGCAAAGATTGATCTTTTGTAAAATAAGCAATCATCCAGTTGTAAAAAGTTCTTACCCTGTTGCGGTAAGTTATCAGCGATAACAGATGAATAAACAGCCAGGCCAGCCAGGCTAAAAAACCGTACATATGTAACTTTGGTTTTGGTATATCAACCACTGCTTTATTTCTGCCAATGATGGCCATGGAGCCTTTATCATTGTATGCAAAAGCCTTTACCGGCTTGCCTTCTGCCAGTAACTGAAAATTTTTGGCAAGCAGAATGGCTTGCTGAATAGCTACCTGTGCAACCTGCGGATGACCATTGGAAAAATTAATATCGGTGGTTTGTAAACAGGTATCGCCGATGGCATAAATATTTTGTGTGCCCTGTACTTTATTGTATTCATCTGTCAGCATTCTTTTTCCACGGCCATAACTTTCTTTAGGGATTCCTTCAAACATTTTTGCCGAAACACCCGCTGCCCATATTAAACTTTTGGTAACAATTGTTTCTCCATTGGCAAGTACAACTTTACCATCTACATAATCTTTTACCTGGCAGTTTAACTTTATTTTTACACCTAGTTTTGTAAGCGCTTCAAAAGTATCTTTTTGCGATTGAGCACTCATTGGTGTCAATAGTGCATTCACCCCATCTACCAAATAAATTTCTCCACCTTTGCCCGATAAAAAAGGATATTCTTTTCTTAAAATCCCATTCTTCATTTCTGCGAACATACCCGCCAGTTCAACCCCGGTTGGCCCACCACCGGCAATTACAATGGTTAGCAATGCTTTTATTTCAGCAGGGTCGGTACTAATGGCTGCCGCTTCCATATTTTCCAATAAGCTGTTGCGCATTTCAAGTGCATCGCTCAAAGTTTTCATGGGCAACGCTTTTTGCTCAACGTTTTGCATACCAAAATAATTGGTTTCAGCACCGGTAGCAAACACCAGCATATCATATTTCAGCTCACCATCATCCAGTATAATTTTATGTTCTTCCGGCAAAACTTTTAGCAATTCACCCAAACGAAAATGAAGGTTATTTTTTCCTGAAAATAATTTACGGAAGGGATAGCTGATACTGGTGGGTTCTAAAAAGCCGGTTGCAACCTGGTAAATCAATGGTGGAAAAAAATTATAATTATTCTTATCTACCAATGTTACCTGGAAATGATTTTTATTGGCCAGCTTCTTTGCAAAATTTACGCCCGCAAATCCCCCGCCTATAACTACTATGTTCATGTGATTTTATTTTTTAAGAAATTTATGTACAAAAAAATTCAGTATACAGTTGTATAACAATTTTTATTTCTGAATGTTTGATTTTTGATTGAACACAGCAAGCAATTTTAATGCCTTTTTCTTATTTGCTATACAAACGGCTGCCACTGCCAGGTTGCAGACACAAAGCAACAGGGAGAAAAATATTAATACCCTTAAACTGTAAAGATCAATAAAGATTTTTTCATACTAATAATTACACAAGATATGCAACATCGGATAGAAACACGCCAGCCCGAAAGATTCATTCTGGCGGGCTGGTGCGTTTATATTTTATATTGTGTAAGCAAAGTAAAATTTAGTACCTGTTGCAAAATTCCGGTAAGTTAAATAAAAAACTTACCCTATTTTGCAGGCTTCCTTTTTAATAAAAAAGAGGGATAAACTGATACAATTAATTTATATCCATGACTGAAAAAGAAATAATTGATGAAACGATCATTTTTGTAAAAGCAACTTTGCAAAATGCAGAAGGTGGCCACGACTGGTGGCATATTGAAAGGGTATGGAAAAATGCCAACGCTATTGCTGCAACAGAAAATGTGAATGCCTTTGTAGTTGCATTGGCAGCCTTGTTGCACGATATTGCTGATGCAAAATTTAATGGTGGCGACGAAGAAATCGGGCCTGCAACAGCGGAAAAATTTTTACAATCCATTGAAGTGGAGGATGAAGTTATTGAGCATGTAGCAAACATTGTCCGCAACATCTCTTTTAAAGGCGGCAATTTTACACAAACATTTACCAGCCCGGAACTGGCTGTGGTACAGGATGCAGACAGATTAGATGCATTGGGTGCAATTGGCATTGCCAGGGCCTTTAACTATGGTGGCTTTAAAAACAGGGAATTGTATAACCCTACCCTTGTACCGGATTTGAACATGACTAAAGAAAAATATAAAAATACTACTGCCCCTACCATCAATCATTTTTATGAAAAACTATTGTTGCTAAAAAATAAAATGAATACCAGTACCGGCAGGCAAATGGCTGAACAAAGACATGTTTTTATGGAGAATTTTTTAGCGCAGTTTTACAAAGAATGGGAAGGTGAAAGTTAAATATGATAAGCCTGCTTTGAAGCTTACTTTTTCTTCTTTTTATATTTTACTTTATCAAAAACCCAGTAAGTAAGTTTGCTGGAAAGAATGCCCAAACCTGCGCCGGCAAACACTTCCGTAAGCACATGCCCCTTATTGTACATCCTGAGTATACCAACCGAAGTGGCAACAAGATAACCGGTGTAGCTTAATACAGGATGCGTTTCCTTTAGTTCCTGGTGAAAAATTTCTGCACCTCTGAATGCATTGGTTGTATGACCACTTGGAAATAGGGTACCTTGTGTATTGTAGACATCTATGTTACCGGAAATTTTTCTCATTACAAAACCAACACCACCTGCCACTATTAAGGAACCGGCATCTAAAATAAGGTGTTCCGTAAAACTGTGTTTTGTTTTTAAATGCAATGCATCCATCAGGTAAACAGATGCAGTTGGCGCCCACATCATATAATCGTCTGCCTTTGTATGAAAGTCAGCATGATTTTTTTTTATGTTGGCCATGATGTCATCATCCAGTTGCCGTATACCACTTACCGCAGGCTTTAATGCCCCATATAATATCAATGAAACCGGCAGTATTACTGCACCGGGTTTTAAATATTTAGTATGCTTTACATCTTTTGCAGTTGTAGTATCCGGCGCAGGGTAATTTACTACAATCGTATCCTGGGCAGACACTGTTGAAACAGAAAAAACAACAAGCATAACCGCAAGGGAAAAACAACAATAAAAAAATTTCATATTTACGAGGTTGAAAACAGGAATCATGTTTGTTGATGAGATGAATGTAAACCCAACGAAAATATGCAGGCTATCTTTATCTTACAAAAAAACTTTTACGGGATGATTGATGCTCCTGCATTCATTGTTGTACCCATTCTTCCCTTATCATTATTTTAAAAAATTAATCGGATAATTTACATAACAATAAAAGTGCTACAAAACCATTGATTTCACTATGGACAAATCATTATTGAATTGTACAAAGCTGGCAGGAAAACCAGCTTTAATTTTGCCCACCTCCTCATCCATTTTGATAGCACTGGCTGCCCTGCAGGTAGCCATTTTTAAGGCTTCGCTTACGGGAACATTTAACTCCGATACTGCATTGCGAACAGCATCTGCCATTGAAATGGTTGCACCTGCTAAATTGCCTTCGTCATTTTTGTAAAAACCATTTTCCAGGCGGGCGTTAAATCCTCCCCAAACAAATTCTTTCTTTTTTTTGCTTAAAAAAAGTGCATCACTTATCAGTACCAGTTTATCTTTTTTGCATTTATAAGCCAGCCTTGCTGCTGCATAATCGCAATGGGCACCGTCTAAAATAATGGGTGTAAATACAGTTTCGTTGCTCAATGAAGCGCCCACCAACCCAGGGGAACGATGACCAAACTGTGTCATCGCATTGAATAAATGCGTGATCAGCGTGATGCCTTTTGAAAATGCATGCTGCGCCTGCTCATACGTGGCATTAGAATGTCCTGCTGAAACAACAATATCACTTTCAAGCAACATGTCAAGCTGTTCATCAGTAAAACATTCCGGCGCTATGGTGATTAATTTAATAACCCCATTTCCATACCGGATAATTTCTTCCAGCTCTGCATTGGTAGGTGTACGCACATATTTTGCAAGATGTGCTCCGCGTTTAAGCGGGTTTATAAACGGTCCTTCCAAATGCATTCCTATCACACCGTTGTTATATTTTGTCCGGTAATTTTTTATGGCTTCAATACCCTGCAAAATGTTTTCGTGCGTAGAAGTTATAAGGCACGGAAGAACATGTGTAGTACCATATCGTAAACTGCTTTCGTAAATATCATGGATCGCTTCTTCTGTTGGTGATTGAGTGAAATAAAAATGCTCCCCACCATTGATGTGTATGTCAATAAAACCAGCGGCAATATTGTTACCCTGTAAATTGATGGGCACACAATTTTCAGGTAGCTCTTTTTGCACAGACTGGACGATACTATTTTCAATAACCACAACGCCATTTTCTATTATTTCATCGCCGGTGTGTACGGTACAATTTACAATTGCCTGTTTCATTAATTATCGGTTTATGTTTTACTGTATTTATTTTTATTACTGCAATATAAATCATGTGTCTCAATGAAATATATCAACTGCCAGGTAAATACAATACCACCTGATTATTTATTCAATATTAGCAGCGGACATTTATAAATTAATATTGCCCATCAGTCCAACCTCCATGGACCCAATGAAAGCATTCTGCAGTTAATTATCTTTTTAAGATGTTGTTGATTATTCCCCTGAAGAATTGTGATAATAATCATACCCGCCTATACAAACGCATCATATATTGCAATGCAAAGCAATAATATATTTGCGCAAAAACAAGTAAATATGAAAGTTCCTGTTCATTATGTAAGTCCTGCGGAAGCCTTGTCAGTCATCCAATCCAACCAACGTGTTTACATTCATGGCAGTGCACATACCCCTACTTACCTGCTAAAATATCTTGCTTTGGAAGCTCCCCGTTTGCAAAATGTAGAAATTGTTTCCATTAGCCTTTATGGCGCTCTGCATGTTGATAAGGCAGAATTTAAAGATAATTTCCATTTTAATTCGCTCTTTGTTTCGGCTGCGGTTCGCAATGCAGTTAAAGAAGGGTATGCAGATTATGTGC
>JAYUBR010000260.1:0-7164 GCA_043740775.1 Ferruginibacter sp.
GTTCATCCAGTTGGCTCATAGCAGTATCTGTTAAAGCTACCAGGTACAAATCAGCAGACTTGTCAATTACTCCGATGTTATCGGTAAATGCACAATTTAATTCTTTCGCCAATATTTCAGCATTGGTGGCCGCCCTGCTGACTATTTGTAAAATATCATGGCCCTTATTTTTAATGAGTCGTCCTAAAATTGTTGCAACATTGCCGGCTCCTACAATTACTACCTTCATATTATTATCTTTGTTGACGATGAAATTAAAGCAAAAATTAGCGATAAGTTACATAAAAACAAAATTTAAACTGTTGTCTCATGTTTCAAAAAGAAAGACGGCTGAGCAGGCTTTTGAATTATTTTGTACACCATTACTGAAATCACACCCTAAAAACAGAACAGTTTTTGAAAGGGCAGAACCGGTACATTTTATTTTAAACGGATTAAAAGTGAATGGCTACCGGTGGAACAAAGACAAGCCCCACAAGGTTTTGATACTACATGGTTTTAGTTCTTCTTCAAATAATTTTCACAACTATATTATTACCCTGCTGCAAAAAGGTTACCAGGTACTGGCCTTTGATGCACCAGCCCATGGCAAAAGTGAAGGCCGCACTGTTAACGCCATGCAGTATTGCCAGATGATTGAAAAGGTCATTGAATTATATGGCCCCATCAATGGGTTTCTGGCACATTCATTTGGAGGTATTGCATTGAGCCTTGCCATGGAAAAAACACCGCACGATGAAAATACCCGGATAGTTTTTATTGCGCCCGCTACAGAAACAACCACAGCCATTGACAGTGCCTTTAAATTATTACAAATAAATGATGAAGAAATCAGAATAGCGTTTGACAGGATCATTTTTGAAAAAGGCGGATACCCCGCAAACTGGTATTCGATCAAAAGAGCCATGAAAAATATAAAAGCTACTATACGCTGGATTCATGATGAAGACGATGATATTACTCCGCTTGCAGATGCATTAAAAGTGAAAGAAGCAGGCTTTAAAAATATAGAATTTATAATTACCAAAGGGTTGGGGCACCGCGATATTTACCGGGATCAGGCTGTACAAAAAAAGGTAGCAGCGTTTCTTTAACCCTACCCTGTTAACTGCCTTGTTTTCAGGAAAAATTTTAATTTTTCAATTTTAAACTAATATTGCAGTTCAATTTGTTTTGTGTTGCACGCTTTTTATTAAGCAAATCAAGTGTAAAAAAGTGTATTATAATATTCCAATGAAGTACAATAACCGGCATTTTCAGTATAATCAGGATTGTACAGGATTATACCGCCGGAAAAATAAAAATTAATTTCCTCCGTACCCTAACAGGTGATATGAAGGCTAAGAAAAAAAACATCCTGGTGCAAATTGAAAAGCATGAGGCAAAAAAATAATTATGGCGAAGCATCTGTTAATAGTAGAGTCCCCTGCGAAAGCAAAAACCATTGAAGCAATTTTAGGAAAAGATTTTCAGGTAAAAAGTTGTTTTGGACATATCCGCGACCTGGAAAAAAATGATATGGGCATTGATATCAACAATAATTTTAAGCCCAAATACATTGTGCCTGCGGATAAAGAACGGGTGGTAAAAGAATTGAAAAGTCTGGCCAAAAGCAGTGGCGAAGTTTGGCTTGCATCGGATGAAGACCGTGAAGGAGAAAGCATTAGCTGGCACCTGGCAGAAGTTTTGCATCTTGACCCTAAAACAACCAAGCGAATTGTTTTTCATGAAATCACCAAACCTGCCATTGAAAACGCCGTTAAAAATCCACGCACCATCAATATGGACCTGGTAAATGCCCAGCAGGCAAGAAGGGTTGTTGACAGGCTGGTGGGATTTGAATTGAGCCCGGTGTTATGGAGAAAAATAGGCATGAGCGGTGGACTTAGTGCAGGCCGAGTGCAAAGTGTAGCAGTAAAATTAATTGCCGAAAAAGAACGGGAAATCAACCAGTTTTCAGCCGTTGGCAGTTTTAAAATTGAAGCTTTATTGGCCGCAACAGACCTGAATAATAAAACAGTTTCCTTTAAAGCGGAAGGTGGAAAATATACTGTGGAAGCTGCAGCAGAAAAGTTTTTGCAAAGTTGCATTGGCGCTAAATACACGGTGAAGGATATACAGGTTCGTCCCGGTAAACGCACGCCTGCCGCGCCTTTTACTACCAGTACACTACAACAGGAAGCTAGCAGAAAATTAGGATACGGTGTTAGTAAAACCATGTTACTGGCTCAAAAATTATACGAAAGCGGAAAGATAACCTACATGCGTACCGACAGTGTTAACCTGGGCGAAACAGCTATGGATGCCATTAAAGCTGAGATTAATACAAGCTATGGCCACAGGTATTTGCAAATTCGCAAATACAAAACTAAAAACGAAAGTGCACAGGAAGCGCATGAAGCCATTCGCCCAACGTACATGGAAAACCATACCGTGCATGATCCTGAAACAGGGCGGTTGTATGAACTGATATGGAAACGCACCATCGCTTCGCAGATGAGTGATGCGGAACTGGAAAAAACAACCGCTAAAATAAATATCAGCACCAATAATGAAGAACTAACGGCTACAGGGGAGGTATTAAAATTTGATGGTTTTTTAAAAGTATACATGGAAAGTACCGATGATGAGGAGGAGGACAATGAAAAAGAAGGTGAAAGCCGTTTGCCAAATTTAACCGTTGGCCAGGTACTTGACTTTAACCAAATGACTGCCACGGAAAGATTTACCAAACATGCTGCAAGATACTCAGAAGCCTCGCTGGTTAAGAAGATGGAAGAATTGGGTATCGGCAGGCCAAGTACCTACGCCCCTACTATTTCTACCATTATTAAAAGAACTTACGTAGAGAAAAAAGATAAAGAGGGTGTAAAAAGGAGTTTCAGAATTTTAAGGTTAAAGAATGATGCCATCGAAAAAATGATGGAACAGGAAAACACCGGTGCCGAAAAATCAAAGTTATTCCCGACTGATTTGGGATTGGTGGTGACTGATTTTTTAAACCAGCATTTTTCCAAAGTAATGGACTACTCTTTTACGGCCAACATCGAAAAAGAGTTTGATGAAATTGCCGATGGCAAAATGCAATGGAGTAAAATGGTGGAAGATTTTTACAATCCCTTTCATACAGGTGTGGCACATACGCTGGAAACGGCTGAACGGGCGGTGGGTGAAAGAATGCTGGGTGTGGCCGAAGATGGCAAACCTATTATTGCCAGGATGGGCCGCTATGGCCCGATGGTGCAGGTTGGTAGCCAGGGCGATGAAGAAAAACCACGTTTTGCTAAACTAAAAGCGGGGCAAAGTATTGAAACCATTACGCTGGAAGAAGCACAGGAATTATTTAAATTGCCGATTAGTTTAGGTGAATATGAAAATGCGGAAATAAGTGTAAACATTGGACGTTTTGGGCCTTATGTAAAATTTGGGGAACAATTTGTTTCTATCCCTAAAGGAGAAGATTTATGGTCGGTTACTCTTGACAGGGCCATTGAAATTATTAATGCCAAACAAAAAGAAGATGCACCGATTGGCTTTTATGATGAAAAGCCCATTACCAAAGGCAAGGGCCGTTTTGGCCCCTTTATTAAATGGAACGATTTGTTCATCAACATACCCAGGGCATACAATTTTAATATGCTTACGCAGCAGGATTGTAATGAACTGATAGAGAAAAAAATGGAAAAGGAAGCCAATCGTTTTATCAGGCAATGGCCCGAAGAAAAGATTGCGATAGAGAATGGCCGCTGGGGTGCTTTCATTCGCTTTGGCAAAAAAATGCTCAAGCTTGGCTTCAACAAAAACAATGCAAAATATACGCCTGAAGAATTGGCGGTAATTGAACTGGATGAAGTAAAGAAAATGATTCTAACACAAGAACCGAAAGCATTCGATAAAAAAGCTCCTGCTAAAAAGAAGGAAGCACCGAAGAAGGCTGTAAAGAAAAAGAAATAATTCCAGACCTGTGATTTCGGATGTCGGATTTTTATTTGATTCAAAGACACTTCAATTATTTGAGGACATAAATGTTATCATTGTAGGACATTCTTTTCTTTGATGATATTGCTTTTGTTTGTTAAATCATTTAATGCAGAACTAAATATTTTTCACTTACCGATCAGGCATAAAGTTTCTAATGCAAAATAGCAGGCTACCAAAATATCAGACATGTAAAAATCCGACATCGGCCATTTAGCTTACATCACAAAATATCAAGCTATCAAAAATCCGACATCAGACTTCCGAAATATAAACACATGATGTGGAAAATTTTAACTTCTTTATTTACCCGCATTTAACGAAATTCATTTTTAAATAAAATGCCTTGGTAGAAAACAAAGAAATATCAGCACTTTTCCATTTAATAGATGACCCGGATAATGATGTATACAGCCAGGTGAGTGATAAAATAATTTCTTTTGGAAAAGCAATTATTCCTAACCTGGAAGACCTCTGGGAAAATACCATCAATGAAGAAATACAGGAACGGATTGAATCACTGATTCATAAATTACACTTTCGCGACCTTACCAGTGATTTTATAAACTGGAAGAACGGAAGCTGCGAATTATTGCAGGGTGCTTTGTTAACCGCACAGTACCATTACCCCGAAATGCAGGCCCTGCAGGCTTTACAGGAGATTGAAAAAATGCGCCGCAACATCTGGCTTGAATTAAATAATTACCTTACGCCGCTTGAACAAATCAATGTACTTACCAGCATTGTATACAATTATTACAAACATAAGGGAGTAGAAATTGCTTACAACCAGCCGGAAGATTTCTTAATTAATAAAACACTGGAAACAAAAAAAGGCAATGCCATCAGCAATGGCATTATTTACCTGGTGTTGTGCCAACTGCTGGACATTCCCGTAAAAGCAATCAACATTCCCCGGCAGTTTATACTGGCTTATTTTGATCAGCAGTACGAATTTATGAATCCCATCGGGCATGCATCACAAAAAATAATTTTTTATATAGATCCGTTAAACGGACAAATATATTCGCATAAAGATGTGGAGAGTTATTTTAAACGCATCAGTGTACCACCCACAACTTCTTATTTTAAACAAAGGGATAACAAAAAAATCATTCAGTTTTTGCTGGAAGAACTAAGCAAATGTTTTGACGATGAACGCAACAGGTACAAGATGGAAGAATTGATGCAGCTTGTAAAATTATTGGATGAATGATTTAGCCGAACTGTAGGTCAGGGATTCACCACAGTGGTAAAGTTTTACCCTGACAACATAAAAATTACAACAATTTAAACATAGTATTGTTAACTCTTAAAATGAATAAACAAGAAAACAAATATTGGACTATCAGATAAAAATTCAAAAGAAGTTGCCAGTGTACTAAATAAAATTCTTGCAAACGAATACCTGCTGTATACCAAAACAAGAAATTACCACTGGAATATTGAAGGAAGTAATTTTATGGAAATGCATCTTTTTTACGAAAGTCAATACAATACCATTGACGAGTTAATTGATGAAATAGCTGAAAGGGTGAGACAGATTGGTCACTATGCGCAGGGAAGGCTAAAGGATTTTATAAAACAAAGCCAGTTGGTAGAGCAGGAATACACTTCAGATCAAAAAAGCCAGTTAAAGAATTTGCTTGATGATCATGGAGCCATCATTCGTTTTTTAAGATTGCACATTGATGTTTTTACCGATAAATATAAAGATGCCGGCAATGCAGATTTCATTACAGGCCTGATGGAAAAGCATGAAAAAATGGCCTGGTTTTTACGTTCGTACCTGAAATAATTCAGGTGGCTAAAGTAAACTGGTAAAAGAAATCAGTTTGTTTTATCCAGCCATTTTTTTCATACACCGATTGCGCTTTGTAATTATTAAAAGCGGTTTCCAGCAATAACCATCCGGCATTTTTTTCTACACCAAATTCTTTGGCTTTATTCAGCAAGGCTTCTGCAACACCCTGCTGACGTGCATTTTCAGCCACGAATAAATCATTTAACAACCATGCGGTTCTTAGTGATACCGATGAAAAGATGGGATACAATTGCGTAAAACCAACTGCCACATCATTGACAAAAGCAATAAAAATGGTGGATTCATTTTTTGATAAGCGCTCATATAAAAAAGCTACTGCTGCATCGATATTACTTTCCTGCTCATAGAAAACCCGGTAAGCATCAAATAAAGGAGCTATTATTTTTACATTTTCAACACTGGCTTTCTTAATTGCGAACGGCATAAAAATATTTTAGTTATCAATATTACAAAATACTTTTGCGTTAAAAAAAATCAATGATTACCTGGGAAGATTTTGAAAAAATAGAGATGCGTACCGGAACCATCACAGCCGTTGCAGATTTCCCCAATGCTAAAAAACCTGCTTACCAGCTCACCATTGATTTTGGCGAAACCGGCATAAAAAAATCATCTGCTCAAATAACCAGCCTTTATATCAGGGACGCATTGATAGGTAAGCAGGTGGTAGCGGTTGTAAATTTCCCGCCCAAACAGACAGGTAATTTTTTTAGTGAATGCCTGGTATTGGGTGTTTACAATCAGCAAAATGAAGTGGTGCTGCTGCAACCTTCCCTGCCTGTTACAAATGGCTGCCGTATAGGTTAAACCTCGCAAAAGCGTTCTAAAAAAATGCTTACTTTTTTAAAGTTATTTTTATTAAGGGTAAAAAAATGATTGCGGCCATCTTTGCGGCAGTCCACCAGTTCACTATCTGCAAGTAATTTGATATGGTGAGAACAGGTGGGCTGAGAAAGCCCTGTAAGCTGCTGTACATCGCCACAACACATTTCGCCCTTACGGGATATTTCCTGCAAAATAGATAACCTGCAGGGGTCAGCAATTGCATTCATTGCCTTCTCAATAAACTTAGTTTCAGCTTTTACGGTACTCATAGTTTGTAATCATTTCCTTGCCAAAGAAATTGTATTTTTCGTTGCTTTGGCAATATTAATTCATTTAAATTTATCAATATATTTTTATGCCTGAAACATCTACATTTTATCCCTCTCCTGTTGGAACCATTTTAATAAAATCTTCCGGTGAATTTATTTCAGGATTGTTGTTTATAAACTATGATGAACTTCAAAAAGTTGAAAATAAGCTTGCAATAACTCCATCAGATAATGATGTGTTGCTTAATAAATGTTGCCAACAATTAA
>JAYUBR010000261.1:0-2130 GCA_043740775.1 Ferruginibacter sp.
GTTTTGCACATTTAAGATCCTTCTCTTCGCCTTTGGTGAAGCCGCATACACATCTTTTTTGATATTGACATCTCCGGTGAAATATAATTGTGTAACCAATGGCTGATACCCTTCTGCGGTAATCATTAAATGAAAGTGCGCAGGCCGAATAGACCCATCACCCACATCATAAGGAACCGGTAAAATTGTGTTGTAGGAATAATGCCCTTTTTCATCAGAATAGGTAGTGCCGCGGTAACGGAAGTCCGGAGAACTATTGTCATACACGCCTTTGGCATCGCAATGCCACAATTCAATTTTTGCTTTTTGGTAAGGCGTTGTGCAATCCCTATGCCTGATGATGCCACTTAATTCTATCAATTCACCCGGCTCGCCTTTGATTGCCAGGTTGTTTTGAACGGGGCTGCCGGGGCGGTAAAAAGGTCCGAGAATATCTGTAGTTGTTTCGCAATCGCCGGTATATTTTTTACCATCAAATTCAATGAATCCAAAGGCGCTTACTGCTACAGCACTCAGCGCTGTATTTTTTATAAAGGTTCTCCGTTGCATGTTGGTTTAATTTGTGGTGATGAAATGTTTATTTTAAATGTTCCGCTTATCAGTAATTAGCTTATTAAAAATCATTTGTCTTTTAAATACACAAATTCTTTTTTTATCAAATCGTCATCGGTATAACTTTCTGAAAGTTGTATGCCTCCTGATGGCAGCAGTTCAAAATGCAATTTCCAGTAAGAGCCTGCAGGGTTACCGGCTTCCTCAAAATTGTTGTTGCCGGTGTATTCAAACTTATTACCGAAGGCTTCATTTTTCATCCATAAAACATTGTTCCTGCTCAGGAGCTCAACCGTTTTTTTCTTACTGGTAACCGAAGAGTATGTGCCGGTTAACTTATCAAGGGAGGCGGCTTCCAGACGTAAAACCTCCGCCATACTTACATCGTACACTACTTTTTTTGTACCGTTGTTTAATTTCTGCACATTTAAAATCCGGCTCTTTGCATTGGGCGAAGCTGCGTACATATCTTTGCTGATATGGGTATCGCCGGTAAAATAAAGTTGTGTTACTAATGGCTGATACCCTTCTGCGGTAATCATTAAATGAAAATGTGCAGGGCGTATGTGGCCACCACCGGTATCATAAGCAACCGGGTAAATTGTATTGAAAGAGTAGTTTCCTTTTTCATCCGAATAAGTAGTACCACGGTAACGGAAGTCGGGAGAACTATTGTCATACACGCCTTTGGCATCGCAATGCCACAATTCAATTTTTGCTTTTTTGTAAGGCGTTGTGCAATCTTTATGTCTTATGATGCCACTTAATTCTATCAATTCTCCCGGCTCACCTTTTATTGCAAGGTTGTTTTGAACAGGGCTGCCGGGGCGGTAAAAAGGTCCGAGAATATCCGTTGTGGTCTCGCAGTCGCCCGTATATTTTTTACCGTCAAATTCAATAAATCCAAAGGCGCTTACGGCTACTGCGCTCAGGGCTGTGTTTTTTATAAAAGCTCTCCGTTGCATGATCGTTGATTAAATGGTGACTAAATATCTATAATTATAAACAGGCTTTTTAGTTTCCGGGAGAACGATAATTAACCGAGATATGCGTTGCTTTATCAATTTCTTCCGGATCCAGCAGGACTGTAAGTGAAACAGTCACCAACCCTGAAGCATTTATTGATAATGAAATAGCTGCCGCGGTTGCAGCATCAGGTATTTCGGCAATGGCATACACATCATCATTGCCGAAAGCAAAATAAAAAACTTCCAGTTTGCCACCCATTTCGGTGATCATTTTTTCAACAGCTTGTTTTCTGCTGGTGCCGCCTGCTTTAAGCAACCCTTTTGCACCATCTGAAGTGTAGGTTGCTTTGATTAAAAACTTTGTCATAAAATTTGTTTTAGTGAATGTGTAAATAGAAATAATCAAACCAGCTAAAGTTATTTACCTCAACTGGTTTGATTGATGAATGTTAAGGTTTTATTTCCACCGATATTGTTATCGGCTCAAGTACGGTATGCTTCGCTTTAACAGTGGCATTGGCTGGGTCATTGATAACAGCGGCCAGTTTTTCTACATTATCTGTTTCAATAATTACTACTACGGAGGCAGGGTCATTGGTGTCCTGAAAAG
>JAYUBR010000262.1:0-2127 GCA_043740775.1 Ferruginibacter sp.
CTTTTAAAGAATTCGGAAATTTTCAACTGATCCAGGATACAACGCCACCCACCATTACACCGATTGGTTTTAGGGAAGGAATGAACACTGCTAAACTAAACAGGCTGGCTTTTGTTATTAAAGATGCAACAGAAGAACTGCAAAATTTTATCGCAATATTAGATGGCAAATGGCTGCGTTTTAGTAACGATAAGGGCAAAACATTTATTTATAAATTTGATGAACATTGTTTGTCCGGAAATCATGAATTAAAAATAAGTGTAGCGGATTGTGTGGGCAATACAACAGAAAAAATTTATCATTTTAGCAGATAACAAATCCTATACTTTAAAATAAAAAAAGTAAAATGTCTATACCAGCAGAAGGTAAAAAAGCACCGGCTTTCACCGGCACAGATCAAAACGGAAACAAGATTTCACTCCCCAGTTTAAAAGGGCAAAAAATAGTGTTGTATTTTTATCCGCAGGACGATACCCCAACCTGTACAGAGCAGGCCTGTAATCTGAGAGATAATTTCGCAGCATTAAAAAAAGAAGGAATTACAGTGATAGGAATAAGCCCTGATGTTGTTGCCAAACATAAAAAATTTGAAACAAAATACCAGCTCCCTTTTACTTTACTGGCCGATCCGGAACATGCGATTATTGACAAATATGGCGTGTGGGGAGAGAAGCAGATGTTTGGCAACAGATACATGGGACTGTTGCGTACCACTTTTTTAATTGACGAAAAGGGCATCATTAAAAAAGTATTTTTAAAGCCAAAGAGCAAACAACATACAGCAGAAATTTTAAACGCCTGGAAAGAAATTGGCTTGTGAACAATTTACCATAAAAGAAAAGTCATGGCTGGCAAAAATTGCAGCTAAAAAATTGCATACTTCAGCGGTTGCCATGGTGATAGGCAGCACGATTCATTTATACAATACCAGCAAAACTGATTTTTTGCAAAATAAAAAATGGGTGAAGCATGAGTTATGCCATATCAGGCAATACAGGCAACATGGCTTCGCCGGATTTATTATAAAATATTTATGGGAGAGTGTACAAAAAGGCTATTACAATAACCGGTTTGAAGTGGAGGCAAGGGCTGCTGAAAATGAATAGTCGTATATTTATTGCACATTTTTTTTTCATGCTTACTTTTTCGAAATACCTTTTTATATTATTTTTCGTTCCGCTTGTGTCAGTAAATTTTACAGCAGCATCACAGCAAGCGGCGGCAAAAGAGCAAGCCGCATTTAGAGATTTTATAGATGCGGACTCTTTGTTAAATGCCAAAAACAAGCAGCAATCTTTTATTGGTTCTTTTTCTTTTGAACAAATATCAGGTTTATATAAAAACAAAGCCATTCAAATAGAAAGGCAATTAAACGATTCTGTTTTTATAGTTACTGCAAATAAATCATTCTTTTATACAGTCGGGCAATCTTCTTGCAGGTGGTTAAAAAAGGCTTCTGCCAACTGGAAACTTTCGCCCACATTATTATTGCAACAAAAAAACAAGCAGCTTTTTTTCCCTGCTTCTTTTTTAATAAGTATTAACCCCGGAACCAATTTAGCTGACAAAATAAAAGAAAAAACGCTGGAGTTAAAAACAACTTCTTCTACAAACAATTTTATTGCAACAGTTAACCCTACAGATGCTTTCAACGAATGGTTACAAGATGAAAGCGTGGTTTTTATAGCGGCTTACAACAGGTATCCAAAAGAAGAATTGCAGATAAACGACCTTGATTTAAGTGTAAATAAAATTAACCTGCTGCACAGCCGGATGCCCTTTTTAAATGGCGAGGGCACCACCATTTCCATTAAAGAAAATTTACCTGATACAACGGATATTGATTTTGCAGCAAGGTATTTTTATAACCCATTGGCGGCAACGGTTGTGTCTTCGCATGCATCCATCATGGCTACCATGGCTGCGGGAGCAGGCAACAGTTACTATTTGGGTAAAGGTGTTGCCAGTGCTGCAACCATCACGCCTTCTGACTTTAGTAACCTGTTACCTGATGCCGATGCCAGTTATCATCTAGTGTTATGTTAATCATGAATTGACGGATAAAGTTTTTTCAATTTTACCCTTGCTTCCTTGTTTGTGAACTGCCAATTTATTTTTCTGTTTTTA
>JAYUBR010000263.1:0-2127 GCA_043740775.1 Ferruginibacter sp.
GGCCTGGGCGGTAGAGTATGGCAGAAGCGATAAGAAAATGGATTTTGAAAACCTGTACAAATATTCTCCTTTGCATAATATAAAAAAAGGTACACAATACCCTGCAACCCTTGTCACCACTGCCGATCATGACGACAGGGTAGTACCGGCACACAGTTTTAAATTTGCCGCCACTTTGCAGAATGCCAATGCCGGTACAAACCCGGTGCTGATACGGATTGACAGTAAAGCAGGCCATGGTGCCGGCAAACCAACTACCAAACAGATAGATGAAGCTTCCGACATCTGGAGTTTTGTGATGTATAATCTGGGGATGGAATTTAAATAGTTTTGGGGCTGTCAGCTTCTGTAATTTATTCAGCATTGCCAGGGCTATACCCGCCTGAATGACACAGTCGGGCAGGCGCTGCAATCTTTTTTTCGTTCCTCAAAAAAGGATTTGCGCTTCTATCCCTCAGCTATTCAGCAGTTGAATATTGTCCGGGCAAAAATGCAGTTTGTTTGATTGAAAGCATACAATAAAATTTTGCAGGGCTCAGATTTTTTGAAAAGATGTAAATAACAAAATGTTTTAGCATGATGCCTAAAATTGCCTTAATGAATAAATATAAATCTCTTATTTTTTTTGTCACTTTGCTGTTTTTATTTTCCTTTTTATCTGCACAGCCAGTGCTGAAGGCATTTCCGCAGCATTGCCAATATTTTGAAGGTGTTATTAAGCCCAATCATATTCCTCAAAAGCAATTAGATGATAGCGTAAGGGTTTTTTATAATAACTGGAAAGAACGTTATATCAACGATGATGCCGGTGAAGATCAATATTATATCTGGACCGAAGGTTCTGTTGGGAAAAATAAATGCGTTTCAGAAGGCCAGGGTTACGGAATGATAATAGTTGCTCTGATGGCTGGATATGATACTGCTTCACAAAAAGTTTATAATGGTTTGTTTCATTATTATAAGTCACACCCAAGCAATGATAGTAAATTTTTAATGGCTTGGGCGCAAACCGGGTTTTTTAAAAATGTAGATGGAAGTTCTGCTTCTGATGGTGATATTGACATTGCATATTCACTGTTGCTCGCCAATGCTCAATGGGGTAGCGAAGGAAACATTAATTACCTGGTTGAAGCAAAATCAATTCTTTCAGCTATAATGGAACAGGAGATTAACCCAAAAGCTTTTTCCGTTTTGCTAAGCAACTCTGTAAAACCTGACAGCAAAGATTTTTTCGATATGCGTTCTTCGGATTTTATGCCAGCACATTTTAAAGTTTTCAAAAATGTACTTGATAATAAACTTTGGATCAATGTTATTGATAATAATTATAAACTCTTCTGTTTTTTACAAAGCAAATATAGCCAGGAAGCAGGACTGGTACCGGATTTTATAGAGCATATAAACAGTAAGCCAGTGCCATCCCATCCAAATTATCTTGAGTCTGAATATGATGGAAGTTATAATTACAATGCATGCCGTGTTCCCTGGCACATTGCAACAGATTTTATTATTAATGGGGATATAAGGTCTAAAATATTTGTAGAGAAAATAAACAAATGGATACGTAATACAACACAAAATAATCCTGATAATATTTCTGCAGGATATTCTTTAGAAGGTGATGATATGCGGAAACGCAATTTTGAAGCAATGAGTTTTATAAGTTCTTTTGCGGTTTCTGCAATGGTTGATTCAAAAAATCAAATCTGGCTGAATAGTTTGTGGGATTATATTATTGGCTTCGGTCTGGATCAATATGATTATTACGATAACACTATTAAAATGTTTACAATGATAATTTTGTCAGGTAATTATTGGGCTCCGGTTCAAAAATATTAACTGTGAAATTCAGCATAACTTATTCATGAAAATACTCATCACCGGTGCTAATGGGGTGAGTGCAGAATGTCTTTTCCTTTTTCTGATACGTTTAGCCATTACTCAATTGATATTAACAATGCGGTTTCTTTTATCAGTTTAATCAGTTCAATCCGTGTTCTATTCTTTAAAATGTTCTTCCGTAGATAGAACATTGATTACGCTGATGGTACTGATATAAAACGATTTTATCTGTGCTTATCTGTTGGATCAGTTTAATCCGTGCTTCTATTTACTACATTCTTTCCG
>JAYUBR010000264.1:0-2126 GCA_043740775.1 Ferruginibacter sp.
AAAAAATTCTTACATATGGATAACAAATCAGTACCAACCATACCACCCGACTGGGAATGGATAGATGGCCAGCAGGTAATGCAAATGCTCAACATTAAGCCTGGGGCACTTAAATACCTGCGTGAAAGCGGCACAATATCTTACAGTAGTTTAGAAGAAAACAGTAAACGTTTTTACAATCTTACAGAATTAAAAGCCACGCTGGAATGCAACAGGCGGCGAAAAAATAACGGATAAAAACTGGTTGCATCCCTACTGTTTTATCGCAACATCAGTAATAACCAGGCATCGTGATCTGTTTCTCTTTGCCCGGCATTTTATCCCGGCTTGTTGGCTGTGCATGGATCTATCAAATATGCACAATCCTTACCACATTATATTTTCTGAATGGCAGAATATGCTCTATAGCATAAACTCCGGTCGGTACCGCAGGTCAGACCGGTATGCTCTATAGCCTAAAACCGATCTGACCTGTAGTGCCGACCGGGTGGCGGAAGAGGCTCCTTCTGAGCCACCCGAATACAATTTCTTATTACTGCCCTGAACAGTAATTATTGCACTTACTTTTTACATGCTGCCTTTTATTTACCCCGGATAAACTCCGCAAGATCCGGGTTTTATGGCAACACCTGCCCGGTTAATTTTGTATCATTAAATCAATAATGGATGCATACAATCAGCGAGCCTGAAATATTATATTTCGGCACACCCGTGGTGCTTATCAGTATCTGCAATGAAGACCAGTCTTATAACCTTGCGCCTATATCATCCATATTCGGGCTGGTATTTTTGGTGTGTCATCACCG
Source organism: Ferruginibacter sp. (assembly GCA_043740775.1). Classification (GTDB taxonomy): domain Bacteria; phylum Bacteroidota; class Bacteroidia; order Chitinophagales; family Chitinophagaceae; genus Ferruginibacter. The sequence continues at coordinate 807 of JAYUBR010000264.1, forward strand.
TGCAAAAGCAAGTTTTTTTAGAAGCATGAGATTTTAAATTATTTAGCCTGTCAATATATTTGATATTTGTTTGTGTGCATATCCCAATTATTACTGCTAACTCCATATAACCGTGGCTGGCATTATCGCTTCACCCCTTCGAGTATTTTGATGTAATTAGCCCTTTCATAAGCCGTAGTATCTGCAATGTGTTGCTGGCTCAGGCTGCCTTTGAAAGATTTGATATCATTATAGCCCATGCTGAACATCCAGTCCTTCATTTGTTTGTTCATGGTGCGCAAATAGGGTATGCCATTTTTATATAAAGAAGAAGCCGTCATTACCACATCGGCCCCGGCCAGCAAATATTTAACTACTTCTACCGCCGTTTGCACACCGGTAGTGGCTGCCAGTGAAAGGTTCACTTTACCATATAATAATCCAATCCACAATAAAGGCAAACGTATTTCATTAGCTTCGCTATACTGCAGGTCTGTTTTAATCACCAGCTCGTTAATGTCAAAATCGGGCTGGTAAAAGCGGTTGAACAATACCAGTGCATTGGCACCTGCATGTTGCATGCGTACACTCATATTGCCCATGGAACTGAAATAAGGATTCAATTTTACTGCAACCGGAATTTTTACGGACTGTTTAATGGCATGAATGATGTTCAGGTAGCGATGTTCTACTTCAGCAGAAGACATGGTAACATCGCCTGGAATAAAAAAAATATTCACTTCAATACCATCCGCACCGGCTTGCTCCATCTGTTTTGAATACTCAATCCAGCCCTGGTTGGTAATGCCATTTAAACTGGCGATGATGGGGATTTGAACTCTTTCTTTGGCTTTACGAATCTGGTCAATATAGACATCAGTGCCGGTATTATAATCCTCCAGGTATGGAAAAAAATCCTGTGCTTCTGCAAAAGTATTGGAGGTTGCAGACAGCACATTTTTTACATTGTTTTCTTCTTTACGTATCTGCTCTTCAAACAGGGAATGCAGCACCACCGCACCTGCACCATTGTCTTCCATCATAACTATGTTATCTGTTTGTTCAGATAAAGTACAGGCGGATACTACAATCGGGGAATTTAATTTTAGCCCCATGTAAGTTGTTTGCGTATTCATAATTTTATTTTTGACTGATGTATTTCGTTTTGCATTGTATCCATTTTTTTTATAAGGCTGCATCTTACTTATCCCATGCATTTTAATCATGCTACCGGAACAAAATCACTTGCTTTTTTTGTGGCCAGCTCTTCATAATTTTTCCATTTCAGGTTTACCAGTTCCTGCGCATGTTTCATCAGTTCTTCTGCCACTGTTGGGTTGG
>JAYUBR010000265.1:0-2126 GCA_043740775.1 Ferruginibacter sp.
TATTTATGGTAACTGGGTTTGGGGAGGAGGATGGTTAGCTCAATTAGGATCTAATTTTGGGTTAGGCCATGGCCACGTTGACTTTGCAGGTTCTTCTGTAGTGCATTTATCTGGAGGGGTTTTAGCATTTGTCGGTGCAAAAATGCTTGGCCCCAGACTTGGAAAATATAATAAAGATGGTTCTTCAAATGCTATTCCCGGACACAATATACCCATGGCTGTATTAGGTACACTCGTTTTGGCTTTTGGTTGGTTTGGATTTAATGCGGGTTCTACATTTGCAGGTACTGATTTGAGGTTTGCTGTAGTTGCTTTTAATACCATGATCGCTTCCTGCGGAGGTGCTCTTGCCGCAACTTTATGGATTTGGCATGTAAGAGGTACAAAACCAGACGTTAGCATGATGTGTAACGGTTTGTTGGCAGGTCTTGTTGCAATCACTGCACCCTGCGCTTTTGTTACTCCATTGGGCGGTTTAATCATTGGTTTAATCTCGGGTGTTATTGTGGTAGAGGTAACTTTATTTGTTGAAAAGAAATTAAAGATCGACGACCCTGTTGGTGCGATTGCAGTACATGGAGCTAATGGACTTTGGGGCGTTTTAGCACTTGGGTTATTTGCAGATGGTACTTATGGAGATGGATTAAATGGAGTAAAGGGTACCGTAAAAGGTTTATTCTATGGTGACGGTGGACAATTTGTTGCAGAGGTAATTGGTGGTACTACCAACATTATATTCTTTGGGGCAGCTGGTTGGTTAATGTTTAAATTGTTGGATAAATTAGTTGGTAACCGGGTAAAACCAGAAGTTGAATTATATGGTTTAGATCTTCCGGAAATGGGCATAGATGGTTACTCCGGTATAAGGTTGGATAAGAATGCCGAAACACCTTTATCAAGATAGTTACAAGGTATATATCGCATTTGTTGCAATAAAAAAATAAAAGGCTGCTTCAGATTAATGAGGCGGCCTTTTAATGTAAACTATAAAAGTAGAACTACTTTAACGCAATGGATATTGAAATCAGTATTACTGAAATATTAAATTTTGAAACCAGACAAAAAGCTGTAATTATAATGCTTCTCAAAAGCCATGCTTAAATATAGAAAGGAATGTTCTACCTAAGAAATTGTGTAATAGAATATTCCGTTTGCTATTTATTGCCTTGATTCCGTCAATTGCATTTTTAAAGATCAGGCAGAATTTCTGCCTGCGTTAATGATGCCGAATGAAGAACGCATAATTAACTTTTCATAAGTTTCTTTAAGTGGAGAGTTCACCAGGTTATCTTCAATTTCCCTAATATTCATGATGGCAAATTGTTGTATGGTTAACAGTGGCATTACTATTCTCTCCCTCATGGCAATTGATAGAAGGTCAACCGGGTAATCGCTCATCAATTCTTTTTTACCTGAAATTTTTAAAATGTATTGGCGGGTTAAATTAAATTCATCATAGATGATAGTCCAGATTTCACTGTATTTTGCATCTCTTGATAAAAATTCAGTTAAAGGAAAAAAGCATTTCTTCATAGCCATTTCACAGTTGTCCAGCAGTGTTTTAAAAAACAACGATTTATTATACAATACTTTTAACGCCGCAAATTTTCCTTGCTTGTCCAATTCCTGTAAAGCGGTACCCACGCCAAAATATCCCGTTACATTTTGTTTTAATTGTGCCCAGGCACCAACATAAGGGATAGCACGCAAGTCTTTTAATGATAACTTATTATTACCCGAACGCTTGGCCGGACGGCTGCCGATATTGGTTTCGCTGTAAAATTTAAGCGGGCTTACCTGCGATAAATAATCTGTAAACCGGGGATGATTTTTTAAAGAACTGTATTTGGTAAAACTTACTTCGGCCAGTTGTTGCAAAAGAATTTCCTCTTGTTCTTCCATCGTAACATGGCGGTTATTAAAAAGTTCGTTGGTGATGCCCGCATGCAATAACTGTTCAATATTAAACTGTGCACTTTCTACCGTACCAAAACTTGAACTTACCGTTTGACCCTGTACCGTTAACTGAATTTCTTTGTTGGAAATATTTTTGCCCATGGAGGCATAAAACTTATGCGTTTTACCACCGCCTCTCGAAGGTGGGCCACCACGACCATCAAAGAAAA
>JAYUBR010000266.1:0-2124 GCA_043740775.1 Ferruginibacter sp.
TCAAACCAAAAGAAATCCGAAATCAGCTATCCGAAATCCTTTCATCGTCCCGTGTATGCCTTAAAAAATTCAGCCGCCTGCGCAGCAGTTGGTTGTTCCAAAGGACAAATGATACGAAACCCAACAGAAGAAGCTTCGGTAAGCCACCATTTACTTTTCGGAATCTGTGGATCACGCCGGTTCCATAAAGGATCTGATTTATAACGGGTAGCAGATCTTAACTGACCGGCTTCATCTGCGAAACCTCCGCCCCGTAAGGATTTGGGATACTTTGCAGCATTAGGGGCTATAGCCGGGTCTGTTGTATTATCGGGAATATTCTCCATGCGTTTGGGTTCATAATGATCCAAAGTCCACTCGCAAACGTTCCCAAGCATATCGTATAGCCCCCAGGCATTGGGTAATTTCATTCCTGCCTTTTGAAATTTTCCGCCGCTGTTTTTTTCATACCAGGCATAATTTTCCAGTTGCTTTTCATCATTGCCAAAATAGTAACGGGTAGTGCTTCCTGCCCTGCAGGCATATTCCCATTCCGCTTCTGTAGGCAGGCGGTAAAAAGTACCAGTCTTGGTGTATAACCATTTACAATACATTAGTGCGGCGAATTGTGATAAACTATTTACGGGGTAGCCTCCTTCTTTACCCATGCCCCAGCTAAGGTCAATGTATTGTGGACTGGGCCTTGTAACAGCATCTACAGCAGAGTTTTCAGTGGTGGTTTCATCTTTATAAAAAACATCAAACTCATCCCTGGTTACTTCATAAACGCCCATCCAGAAAGCGCTCACGCTCACACGGCGTTGAGGGCCTTCATCAGGCAGCCTGCCTTTTTCCGCATCGGCGCTGCCCATCAAAAAATTGCCCGCGTTAACAGGCACCATTTTGCATTGCAGTGTTGAATTGGGTAAAGTGAATTTGTAAGCGACAAATAATTTGGCTGAATCCTGGGCTGCTATCCCTTGGCAGCAACAAACAAACAATAAACAGGCAAGTATTTTCTTCACAACTAATTAAAAATTTTAAGGTGAAAGTTACGCAATAAATAGCAACAAATAGGTTTGTTACGGTGCTTTGTAATAAGCAGTAAAATTGTGGGTTGAATAAAAAATCAGCTTGCCCTTTTTGTTTTCTCCAATCAGCATGGCGCCACCAAATAGCGACACCAATTTTTTTGCTTTTTTTACAGGAAGAATGCTACAGGCTGTTGCCAGCCAGTCGGCGGTAATACAATCACTGGCTATAACGGTTACGTTTCGCTGAAAGGTAACTCCATAGCCGGAACGGGGATCAATGATGTGCGAATATCGCTTTCCTCCATGTTCTATAAACTGGTACACATCGCCGGAAGTGGTGACTGCTTTGTTTTGCAACAGCAATGTCCGCGGCAATAATTCGTCGGTAGTTTCAGGAATATTTATCCCAACAGACCAGCCACTTACGCCAGGCGGAGCGCCACTTACAACAATATCGCCGCTGGCATTTACCAATGCAAGGTGTATATTTTGAGCAGATAGAAAATCAATTACTTTTTGCGCAATGTATCCCTGTGCAATTCCTCCCAGGTCAAGTCGCATACCCGTCTGTGTTAAAGTAACCTGCCTGTTGGCAGAATCAATGATGACTTTATTAAACCCAACTAATTTTTTTGCACTTGCTATTTCTTCTCTTGTTGGAAACTGCTTTGCCTTTCTTGCTTTGCGCCATAATTTTGATAGTGGCCCGATGGTAATATCGAAAGCGCCATCGCTTTTATCATATGCATTTTTCGATTGCAGCAATATATCCCACATAGCCGGCGAAACCTTTACAGGCTGTGCGTTTGAAGATGATGACGCACTTAGTTTTGAAAGCTCGCTGGTATCAATATAATCACTAAAAATAGAAACAAAGCTATCGGTGAGTGCAAAACATTGCGTTGCAATACTGCCTGCATTGGCGCTATCAGCACCATAAAATACAATATTAAATGGCGAACCCATTTTGGATGCTGTAAATGAAAATCTTTTTTGTTGTGCAACATTTTTGAAAGAGTAGCACAATAAAAACACCACTAAAAATATCCTGGTAAACAATATTTAATTTTTACGAATGAATGTTGGTAAATTTAAGGCACAAAAAAACAAA
>JAYUBR010000267.1:0-2121 GCA_043740775.1 Ferruginibacter sp.
GTAATGATTGTGCCAGGCTACGGACTGGCAGTAGCGCAGGCGCAGCATATTTGCCATGAGCTGGAAAAAATATTAGAAGAAAAAGGAGTGGAAGTAAAATATGCCATTCACCCGGTGGCGGGCCGTATGCCCGGCCACATGAACGTTTTGCTGGCAGAAGCCGATGTGAGTTATGAAAAATTACTGGAGATGGAAGCTGCCAACGACGAATTTAAAACAACCGATGTAGTACTGATACTTGGTGCCAATGATGTGGTAAACCCGGCAGCTAAAAACGATCCGGAATCGCCCATTTACGGTATGCCGATATTAGAAGTAGAACAGGCCAAAACGGTGATCGTAAACAAACGCAGCATGAAACCCGGCTATGCCGGTATAGAAAACGATCTTTTCTTTCAACCAAAAACAGCCATGTTGTTTGGCGATGCAAAAAAAGTGTTACAAAACCTGTGTGCAGAGATAAAAGCAGGATAGTAGCGGCTGCCTGCTGTTTGCATGGCCATAAAAAATCCTTTTTTCTTCCAGTATATTTCTTTAATTTACATAGGCATTTTAACCTATCACCATTTAAATTGATTGCTATGCTTAAAGTTGCCGATATATTAAAAACCAAGGGAAACAATATTTATGCAGTATTGCCCGATAGTTCTGTATACGATGCCCTTACCATCATGTGCGAAAAAAACATCGGGGCATTAATGATAATGGAAGACGGTGAATTAAAAGGTATTTTTTCTGAAAGGGACTATGCCCGTAAAATAGTGCTCGTAAACCGTACTTCCAGGGATACCATGATCAGTGAGATCATGACACAAAAAGTGATCACCGTTTCTTCCACCGATTCTATTGATTATTGTATGGAACGCATGAGTGAAAAAAAAATACGCCATCTTCCCGTAGCCGATAATGGAAAAGTGGTGGGCATCATTTCCATTGGCGATGTTGTAACCGCCATCATCGAATCGCAAAAAGAAACCATCTCTTATCTGCACAATTATATTTCCCAGTAAGGCTTATTTTTTTATTTAGCCAGCAGTTGTTTTCATAGCGGCCCGCCGTGGAGGACGTGTTTTGGTAATACCTGTTGCCGAAACTTTCTTTTGCAGCACAACAGTTGTGATTTGATTTGGGTATAGGGTTGGTTGTGATTTGCTTTTAATTTTAGTTCTTATTATTTTTGGTAACAACATTTAAAAATTATTTTACAATTGAGAGTTACAGTAAAAAAAGGTCACAGCAAATTCACTTTTTAGGCTTTGGAAAAAGCAGTAAATTTGCTTATTAAATAACTTAACCATGGCACGCATTGCAGGTATCGTTACACAAAAAAATATTCGTGGCGAAATAACACATGTAACTATTAACATCAAAAAAGTAAAACGTGCTATACCAATGCTTAAAGAATTGGGCATTATGGAGAAAACCAAATTTGAAAAAGACTGCGAAGGCGCAATGAGTGTAGATGAGGCTCGTGCAAGAACTAAAGAATTTATAAAAACCCTGCCGTGGAAGAAGTAATAATTTCTCCATTGGTAATTGAAAAATTACAATCGCTGGTGCTGATACTTTTTGAGAAGGAATATTTTAGTTCCATAGAAAATGCTAATGCTTATGTAGATAATATCTTTGATTTTATATTAACTATTCCAGCATTAAAAAAGAAGCATATAAAAAACACAAAACACGGAACCTACTATTGCAGCTATAAAGCAAACCGCCATACAACCTACTTTATCACTTTCGATTATGAAGATGATGTTTACCTGGTTAGAAACATCACCAATAACCACAGCCGGGATTATCCTGCTTTTATAAAAGGTATTAAATAATATTGTTGCAAAAGCTGAATAGGCCTGGTCAACATAGTTGTGGCCTCCATAGTAAAAAAACAGGTTTGTGGATCATTTACAGTTGTGATTTGCTTTCAATTTTAGTTCTTACTATTTTTACAAACAACATAATAAATCCATCTATTTCAGATCCTATGTTGTGATTTGCTTTCAATTTTAGTTCTTACTATTTTTACCAGGGCAAACGCATTAAAACTTATTGAGCATTTGTTAGAATAGCGGTGAGGTACTCATTGCTCCAGCCTGCTTTCTTTCTTTTTGATTTGACACT
>JAYUBR010000268.1:0-2108 GCA_043740775.1 Ferruginibacter sp.
TCCCTCTCTTTCAATTCAATATTTTCGACATTCCTAAAACGCCAATGTTGGTCTTATTGACCAACATTTGAAGCGATAAAATAATATAATTTCAGCAATGTGTAAGCATATTAAAATCATCAATACCAGTATGATAGGTAATGGCAACTTCGCTTCGGTTGTTGGTCAATAAGACCAACAACGGCTTCCTGATAGCTGACTTTTTTGAGGACATACCAACAAGCGCCAGGAATTGCAATTGTTAGCAGTAGAAAAGAAAATATTTTATTCATGTTTTTAATTTAGATATTCCAAAGCTTACGCCCAACATCCAAGTTGATGCGTGAGGGATAGTAGCGGAAATACTTTTTTGAGGTACGAAAAAAAGATTGCAGCGGATAGCCCGGCCCTTGCGTAACTTGGGACACGCCCTAATAATAATCTAACAACGGTTGTTTCCAAAAGCAACAAAAAATAGTTTAACAATATGAGCAACGAAAGAACAGAAATAACTTCTCTTGGAGAGTTTGGGTTAATAGATCATCTTACCCAAAACAATGAAACAAGAAATGCCAGTACCATATTGAGTGTGGGCGATGATGCTGCTGTGCTGGATCATTTTGGAAAACAAATAGTGGTAAGTACGGATATGCTGGTAGAAGGTATTCATTTTGATTTGATGTATACGCCTTTAAAACATTTAGGCTATAAAAGTGTGGTGGTAAATATCAGCGACATATATGCAATGAATGCCACGCCCACACAAATAACGTTGAGCATTGCCTTTAGCAACCGTTTTAGTCTGGAAGCAATGGATGAATTTTATGAAGGCGTTTATGCTGCCTGCGAAAGATATGGCGTGGACCTGGTGGGTGGAGATACCACTTCTTCTCAAAAAGGTTTTGTAATTTCTGTAACGGCTATTGGAGAAGTTACACCGGATACATTTGTAAAAAGAAGTTCCGCAAAAAAAGGCGACCTGCTTTGTGTGAGCGGATTTTTAGGCGGTGCATTTTTGGGGCTGACTATTTTGGAAAGAGAAAAAAGAATTTTTGCAGAAACCGGCGCACAGCCCGACCTTGAAAACCAGGCTTATATTGTTGGCCGCTTACTAAAACCTGAAGCAAGAAAAGATATTATTGAGTTTTTTACAGAGAATAAAATTATGCCCACCTCTATGATTGATGTAAGTGATGGCCTTAGCAGCGAAGCCCTGCATATTTGCAAGCAAAGCAATTTGGGCTGTGTTATTTACGAAGATAAAATTCCCATTCACGAAGATGCCCGCCAGTTTGCATATTCGTTAGAACTGGACCCTACAGCCTGTGCCTTAAGCGGTGGTGAAGATTATGAATTATTGTTTACATTGTTGCAAACGGATCATGATAAAATTGTGTTGAATGAGCAGATCAGCGTAATTGGCTACATGACGGAAGCAGAAGTGGGAACACACATCATAACAAGGGGTGGCAATAAACACAAACTGGTTGCACAGGGATGGAACCACATGAATCAATCATCGCAATAAATTTGCGCCTTCGCTGTTATTGTAACGGCGTATAGATTTAAATGCACACATGATAAAGAGACTTTTTTTACCCCTGTCTACTCTGTTGATTATTGGTACGGGCTGTGCAGTGGGTAATAAAAATTACAATCCCAACAAAAAATATTCCCGCCAGGAATTGCAAGCCGATTATTCGTTGTTAAGAAACATTCTCGAAAAAAAACATCCGGCGCTTTATTGGTACACACCCAAGGACAGCATGAATTTTTATTTCGACAGTTTGTACAATGCCATTGCCGATTCTATGACGGAGCTTCAGTTTGGCTGGCAGGTGCTGGCACCGCTAACCCACAACATTCATTGCGGCCATACTAGTTTTAATATGAGTAAACACTGGAACAAATATATCAGTGATAAAATAACGCCATCCTTTCCATTGTTTTTAAAAGTAATGGGCGATACTATGGTGGTTACCGGCAACCTTAACCGAAAAGATTCTGTCGTAAAAAAGGGCACCATCATTAATTCTATCAACGGTATCCGCAATCATGAATTGATTCAGCAACTATTTCAATACCTGCCGCTGGATGGCTACGCTGACAATGTAAATTATATCCGTATC
>JAYUBR010000269.1:0-2107 GCA_043740775.1 Ferruginibacter sp.
CGTAAGGTTTTCAATGATGAAATCAACACGTACAATACCAAAGTTCGTTCTTTCCCCATGAACATTTTGGGCGGCTTATTTGGCTTTAAAGCAAAGGAAGGTTTTAAAGCAGATGCCGGTGCAGAAAAAGCTCCTGAAGTTAAATTTTAAGCAGTTATCGCATGAACAATAAACGCCGGTCGGGTTACATAATTGGAGGCATCATTGTTTTGCTGGGTATTTTTTTAATTACTGCTTACAATGGGTTGGTTAAAAAAGAAGAGCAGGTAAAATTGCAATGGAACGAAGTGCAGAATGCCTACCAGCGAAGAATTGATTTTATTCCAAACGTTGTAAATGTGGTAAAAGGACAAGCCAATTTTGAACAAACCACTTTGCAGCAATTGACAGAAGCAAGAGCAAAGGCTACTGCTGTAAATATTACCGGTAACGAAATCTCTGCCGATAAATTTAATCAGCAAACTGCTGCACAGGATGGCCTTGCTGCTGCAACCAACCGGTTATTAATTACAGTAGAAAAATATCCCGAACTGAAGGGGGCTGCGGCTTTTAAAGGTTTGCAAACACAACTGGAAGGAACGGAAAGAAGAATTAAAGTTGCCCGAAAAGATTTTAATATAGCCATTGCAGATTACAATAGTTCGGTAAGAAGTTTTCCAACAAAAGTGGTGGCTGGTATTTTTGGATTTAAAGCAAGAGAAGGTTTTCAGTCAGATGCCGGTGCAGACAGATCAGTAGAAATAAAATTTTAATTATTTACCGTGGGTATATTTTCATTTTTTAATAAGCCGAAAGGATTTTTTTCTGCTACGGATAATGAGCAGATAGTGCAGGCTATACGCAATGCAGAAAAAGAAACCAGTGGAGAAGTACGGGTATATGTTGAAAGCAGAAATCCTTTTGTAAATGTGATGGACAGGGCTGCCGAAGTTTTCTTTAAATTAAAAATGGACAATACCGCTGACCGCAATGCCGTGCTTTTATACATTGCTATAAAAGATAAAGAACTGGCTTTGTTTGGCGATGAAGGTATTTATAAAAAAGTTGGCGCAGCTTACTGGGACAGTGAAGTAAAAAATATGATAGCCCAGTTTTCCAAAGAAAATATCAGCAACGGAATTGAACAATGCATTCAACACATTGGCCAAACATTGAAAGAAAAATTTCCTTATAATAATGCCACTGATAAAAATGAATTGCCCGACGAAATTGTATTTGGCAAATAATAAATTGGCTGCTTTCTTTATTGAAACAATTTTAAAATTATAAAAATACTTTCCTTTACCGGATCAGGTGCATGAAAAAAATTACCTCTATATTATTTTTTGTTTTCGTTTCTTTATCAACTGTGGCCCAGCAGGGATTAGATTTTTCTCTTGATAAAATAATCAACACACCACCCAATCCGCCAAAGCTTGTAAATGATTACGCCAACATTTTAACGGCCGATCAAAACCAGGCGCTCGAAAGAAAACTGTACCAGTTTGATGATACCACTACCAATCAGGTAACGGTGGTTATCATTCCGCGTTTGGATGGAAAAGATATAGCAGATGTTGCCATTGAACTGGGTAGAAAATGGGGTGTAGGAAATAAAAAAAGTAACAACGGCGTAATATTATTGGTGTCTATAGAAGATAGAAAACTGAATATCTCGCCGGGCTATGGGCTTGAAAAATCTTTGCCCGATTTAACCTGTCAGCAAATCATTGAAAATATTATTGTTCCTGAATTTAAAGGCAATGATTATTATTCGGGTATCAACCAGGGTACAGATGCGATTATACAGGCGACCAAAGGGGAGTTTAAAGCACCGGAAAATTATAACAAAAGAGGTGGTAAATCCTCCGGCCTTGGCAGAATAATTTTTATTATCATAATTATTGTTGTGTTCTTAGCAATTAGCGGTGGCCGCGGAGGTGGCGGTTCTTATATGAGCCGAGGCGGTGCGATGCCGTTTATATTAGGGAGCCTGCTTGGCGGGGCAGGAGGCAAAGGGGACGGCTTTGGTGGCGGAGGTGGTGGTGGAAGCTCCGGTGGTGGCGGCTTTGGTGGTTTTGGCGGAGGAAGCTTTGGCGGTGGCGGATCAAGCGGAAGCTGGTAAAAT
>JAYUBR010000270.1:0-2105 GCA_043740775.1 Ferruginibacter sp.
GATTATTTTAGTTACGAAGAAAACAAAGCTATCATTGATTTTACACTGGGTCTGGCAAAAGAAACCGGCATCAAAATTTGCCATGAAACCCACCGTTCAAGAATGCTTTTTGCCGCTCCGGTTGCAAAGCATTTTTTTCAGCAGGTTCCCGAACTTAGAATTACATTGGACATATCACATTGGTGCAATGTAAGTGAAAGCCTGCTGTCTGATCAACAGGAAACGGTGAGCCTTGCCATACAAAGAACCGATCATGTGCATGCCCGCATTGGTCATGCAGAAGGACCACAAGTAAGCGACCCAAGGGCGCCGGAATGGGATGATGCTGTAAAGGCACATTTTGCCTGGTGGGATGCGGTTGTTGCCATAAAAAAACAAAAGGGAGAAGTATTGACGGTGTTAACAGAATTTGGTCCTCCGGATTATATGCCTACCATTCCATATACCCGTCAGCCATTGGCAGATCAATGGGCCATTAATGTGTACATGATGCATTTGTTAAGGAAAAGATACAGCCCCTCCTAACCTTCCCTTGGGGAGGGACATGTAGAAGATTGAAGCGAAGCTGTACTTCAATATGTCGAAGGATTTTGCTTCAGTAATAGAGGAGACTTAGTGTGTTTTATTTTAAAGATTGGTTAAATAATAAAAATTTTTACTTCTTGAGACTTTTGTCCATCATTGAATTTCTTGGTCACTTTCATCCACTGCTCGTGCATTTACCGTTGGGCATTTTGCTGATTGCATTGGTGCTGCAATGGATGAGCCGCAAAAATAAATATGCATCGCTGATACCTGCTATCCCTGTTATTTTATTGACGGGCTCCTGCACTGCCTTTGCATCCTGCATTACCGGTTATCTGTTATCCATCAGCGATGATTATGATAAATCATTGGTCAGTTGGCATATGTGGATGGGCATTGGTGTAACATTGGTTTCACTGGTGCTGTATGCTAAAGAAAAAAATCCTGTCTTTGCCATCAATAAAAAAATCTTATCTCTTTCACTGCTGTTATTACTGATGATTACCGGTCACCTGGGAGGTTCTTTAACGCATGGATCAGATTATTTATCCAAGCCGTTCAAACAAATATTTAGTACCGACAGCATTGCCAACACAACCATCAAACCCATAGCAAATGTGCAGGAAGCCATTGTTTATTCAGATATTGTGACCCCCATCTTACAAACCAAATGTTACAGTTGCCACAATGCCAATAAACAAAAGGGCGGCTTGCGCATGGATGAAATAAGTCTGTTGATGAAGGGAGGAAAAGATGGCAAAATAATAACACCGGGCAATGCGGATGAAAGTGAAATGATAAAGCGGTTGTTGTTGCCAACAGACAATGAACACCACATGCCGCCAAAAGAAAAACCACAGTTGACGGAAAGTCAAATCAACCTGTTGCACTGGTGGATCGGTAACAACGCCAATGTACAAAAGAAAGCTAAGGATTTTGCACAGACGGATAAAATAAAATCTTTTTTAACTGCACTGCAAACTGCACCAGCCGTGCACAATGAAAGAACAGATATTCCAGCGATGCCTGTTGCGAAAGCAGATGAAAAAATAATTGAACAACTGAAAGCAAGGAACATTGTAGTGTTGCCTGTGGCACAAAACACCAGTTACCTACAGGCCAATTTTGTAAGTGACAGCGTGGTTGATAAAACAGCTCTGCAATTATTGTTGCAATTAAAACAACAACTCATCTGGCTGCAGTTACGCAACACCAATACCAACGATGAAGCGCTTGCTGGCATCGGCCAGTTAACCAATCTCACCCGGCTCGATTTATCTAACACACTTATTACCGGTAAAGGAATACCGCAATTGGCTAACCTCTCAGCCTTGCAATATTTAAATCTCGCAGGAACCAACATTACCGGAGCTACCATGCTAGCGCTAAAAAAACTAAACAAACTGCATACTTTGTATCTGTACAACACCAGTCTCACGTCAAATGAACGGGCTACTTTAAAAGAGTTATTTCCTAAAACAGCCATCGACACGGGAGGGTACAAAGTTCCGTTGTTGAAAGAAGACACGACACTGGTAAAAGAGTTAGTTAAAAAAAAGTAAAGCAAACTTTGCCAAAGT
>JAYUBR010000271.1:0-7080 GCA_043740775.1 Ferruginibacter sp.
CTGCTACCATTTCTGCTATTCTGCATATACAAATGCCTTCAGGATCAGTTGGACACGTTATTGAAGAACTGATGAAATAAATATTTTAAAACAATAAGCAATGGCCTGACGATACCGGCGTATTCACCTTTTACCAATCACCTTTTATTTTTATGAGTATGAAACCATTTATTGCATTCCTGTTTGTATGTGTTCTTTTAAACAGCCAGCTTGTTTTTAGCCAGCCTGCAGCCATTGATAAAGTACAGTTTTTTAAAGAAGAAAAACCTGTGAAAGTAACACTTGAAACTTACTGGACTAAAATAATAAATCAGAAAAATAAAGTGGGGCAGGTTTTTCCTGCACGTTTTAAAGCTGCCATCAACGACAGTACCAATGCCGATGAACCTGTTGACCTGCAGGTGAGGGGCCACTTCAGGCGGGACTACTGTTATGTACCTCCTTTAAAACTTGGTTTTTATAAATCAGGCGGTTCGGTAATGCATCCCTTAAAATCGCTTAAACTGGTAAGTGCCTGCAGGCTTACAGATAACTATGAGCAATATTTATTTAAAGAATTTTTGGTGTATAAAATGTACAACCTGCTGACAGAAAAAAGTTTCCGGGTTAGATTATTACTGGTAGATTATAAAGACAGCAATGAAAGGAAAGGTACTTTTACCGAACATGCATTTTTAACCGAAGATCTAAAAGATCTGGCAAAAAGAAATCAGTGTAAAGAAAGTGATAGAGTAAAAGTCAATACAGAAAGTACTGACCGTAACCAAATGACGATGGTGGCAATATTTGAATACATGATTGGCAATACAGACTGGTCAGTACCGGCCGGTCACAACATCAAATTGATACAGAGTAAGGAAGATTCGCTCTCAAAACCATTTAGCGTTCCTTATGATTTTGATTACTCTGGTATCGTAAATACGGAGTATGCCATACCCGATCCTTTGCTGAATACTGAAACAGTTTTGCAAAGAGTGTACAGGGGGTATCCGCGTACGATGGACGAGTTAAATGCAGTACTCGAAGTATTTAAACAGCAAAAAGAAAAAATGTATGCACTTATCAATAACTTTGAAATGCTCAGCAGCAGAAATAAAAAAAATATGCTCGAATACCTGGATAGTTTTTATGACATCATAAAAAAGCCCAAAGATGTAAAATCAGTTTTTATTGATAATGCAAGGTTTGATTAATTGATTATATAGAATGAGTTTTGATTACACGAATTCATTCATGTTGCTTAATTTTTTTAATTGGCAGATTATCAATTGTGAAATTTCATTTTGTTTTTTGTTATAAACCCGATGCGTAATATTATTTGGTTATGCACTTCATTTTTGTTGACGCCTGAAGCGGAAAAAATACCAGTAAGTCCTGATAACAGAGATTACCATAACACACAATAACCATTTCATTAAAATCAAATGCCTGTTCAAATAAATTACTTAATACATTCCCTGGGTAATAATAATAAGGTGTTAATGAGAATTAGAAAATACGCTTTCGTATAATCCAGCTTTCCACAAACATTAATGCATATTATTGCTTATTTTTAGAAAGATATTGATCCTTATTGTATCAGGGCAAAAGTGAAATTTCTTACCAGCATGGCAACCAATGTTTCAGATAATGACGTTAACAACTTCACTGTTTCCGGCACAGTTAAAACATCCAAAGGTTTAACGGCACTGGTATTGGATCTGGTACAACCTTACCATAAATGGTTAGTCTTTATTTTTATTGCAATGCTTGTCGAAACAGTGATGAGCCTTGCAGCACCGTGGCCATTGAAAATCATTATTGACAATGTCACAGCCCATCATACTTTTCCACATTGGCTTTTATGGATGAAGCATACCGTGTTAGGAGAAAGCAATACTGCATTGGCAGCAGTGGTAGCCGCAAGCGTGGTACTGATTGCACTGGCTGGCTCATTTGCTGGATACATCAACAGTTATTTTACAGAAAGTGTAGCCCAGTATGTGGCCAATGATTTACGCCGTCGCATGTACCATCATTTACAGCGGCTTTCGCTGGCTTATTATGATACCGCCCAGGTTGGCAAAGTGCTAAGTACTATTACATCGGATGTTTCTACTATACAGGATTTTGCCTCGGCTGCATTGCTAAGTATTTTTGTGGATGTGCTTACCATTGTTGCAATGTTAGCTTTAATGTTTTACTTAAACTTTCATTTTGCTTTGATTGCGGTTGCAGTAACGCCCTTTTTATTATGGTTCATCGCCCGCTTTAAAAAGGTGGTTAAAAAAGCTACGCATGAAGTAAGGCAGGATCAAAGCAACATGGTGGTGGTATTACAACAGGGATTAGAATCCATCCGTTCGGTAAATGCTTTTGGGCGGCAGGATTTTGAAGAAGACAAATTGAAAAAAATCAGTTTGATTACCGTAAATGCGGCACTAAAAGCCCGTCGTTTAAAGTCAATGCTGTTGCCGGTTGTATCTGTTACAGTTTCTATTTGCACAGCAGTGGTACTTTGGCAGGGTGCAGACCTTGTGCTGACCGGTATTATGACCGTTGGTTCGCTCACCGTTTTTCTTGCATACCTCGCAAAATTTTTTCACCCCGTACAAGACCTCGCCAAATTAACCAATACCATTGCACAGGCAACCGTAGCACTTGAACGAATACAAATGATCCTTGACACTGATTCTTTTATTCCCCAAAAAGCAAATGCAGTTATTCCCGGAAAATTAAAAGGTGAAATTATTTTTGAGGAGGTTAGTTTTTGTTACACAAAGGAATCACCTGTACTACACAACCTTAATTTAATTATCAAACCCGGACAGCGCATTGGTATTTGCGGGGCAACAGGTTGTGGTAAATCTACAGTAGCCAGTTTAATACCCCGTTTTTACGATATTACCGGGGGGCGTATCTTTATTGATGGGATTGATATAAAGGACTATCACCTGGATGCATTAAGAAGCCAGATTGGTTTTGTGTTGCAGGATACAGTGTTGTTTTTTGGTTCTGTAAAAGAAAATATTGCTTATGGCCGGCCCGAAGCTACCGATGCGGAAATTATTGCGGCTGCAAAGCTGGCAAACGCAGATGATTTCATTATTAAGATGCCCCATGGTTATGATACGCTTGTTGGAGAAAGAGGCATGACCTTATCGGGCGGACAAAGGCAAAGAATAGGTATAGCCCGTGCAGTGGTGCGTAATTCGCCCATTCTTATTTTGGATGAACCTACAGCCGCATTGGATACGGGTTCTGAAAAAATTGTAATGGAGGCATTGGAAAAACTGATGGAAGGCCGCACTGTTATTATTATTGCCCACCGGTTAAGTACAATTCTGGATGCAGATAAAATTATTGTGATGAAAGATGGTTTGGTGGCAGAAGAAGGTACGCATGAAACGCTGCTTTCCAAAAACGGAATGTATGCAAACCTGTACCATGTGCAGTTAAGAGAAACAGCAACACCTGCTTTTAAAAACACTATTCAAACAATTGATCCTGTACAATAAATAAAATGCATTAAAAAAATAAAAAATTATGTACCAACGCTCCATTCTAATTTTACCCGACGACAGCATTCAACCAGTTCTTGAAGCGATTGAATCAGCAAAAATAAATATACGGATCAAGATGTTTATCTTTTCTGATCTGGTGTTGATTGATGCAGTTATTGCAGCAAGTAAACGAGGTGTAAAAGTAAAAGTAATGCTCAATCCCGCAAGGCGGGATGGGGAAGAAGAAAATGAAACTACCCATGAAATACTGGCGGCGGCAGGAATTGATGTAAAGAACAGCAATCCCATTTTTGGACTTACCCATGAAAAATCAATGGTGGTGGATGACAGGATCGCTTTTGTAAAATCCCTTAACTGGGAAACTAAAAACATGACTGAAACACGTGATTATGCCATCATCACATCTCATCCTAAAGAGGTAGAAGAAATTATTATGTGCTTTGAAGCAGACTGGGACAGAAAAGAATTTAACCCAGGTGAAAACGCACACCTTATCTGGTGCAGTGGTAATGGCCGGGCAAGAATCGCCCGCTTTATTGATGAGGCCATGCATACGCTTTTTGTACAGAACGAACGGTTTCAGGACCTGGTAATTATTGAACGGATTGTTCGTGCGGCAGAACGTGGGGTAAAAGTACATGTAATGGTGCGTCCACCACATACCCTTAAAAAAGAAAAACTGGTGGAAGGTGTGGGAGGATTGAGAATCATGAATGATGTGGGTATAAAAATTCATAAATTAAAACACCTTAAACTGCATGGAAAAATGTTGCTGGCAGATGGATGCAGGGCAATTGTAGGGTCTATTAACCTGGCTCCCGGAAGTTTTGATGACCGCAGGGAACTGGCCATAGAAGTACATGATGAGGATATAGTAGAGCGCCTGCACGAGATAGCACATTTTGACTGGCATAACTCCCACCCGCTTGACCTTACCGATGCCGGATTATTCGAAGACCTGGAAAACCGGGTGCAGGGAGGCGTAGAAAAACTGGTGCTTAACCTTGACGTTCCCGAACATCATAAAAAGCACAAGAAGCATAAAAAATAGGTGCAGCTTTTTATACTTCATTTACATCCTGTTCTCATTTTTTATTGGTTGCAGGGATGTTAATTTACCTTTTACATAAATAAAAAATATGCCTCAGGATTCCACAAAGATCAATAATAAAGCCACTGTACAAAATACCTACGATGTCATCATTGTTGGCTCTGGTATCAGCGGCGGATGGGCCGCCAAAGAGCTGTGTGAAAAAGGATTGAAAGTGTTAATGCTGGAACGGGGTGGTAATGTAGAGCACCCCAATTATCCAACTGCAACAAAAGATCCCTGGGATTTTCCTCACCGGTTAAGTTTATCAGAAGCTGATAAAAAGCAACAGTTTGTTCAAAGCCGTCACTGGTCTTTCAGGGAAGATAATAAACATTTTTACATCAACGACCAGGAGAATAAATATGATGAAACCAAACGATTTGACTGGATAAGAGGTGACATAGTGGGAGGGCGTTCGTTGCTATGGTCCAGGGCATGTTACCGCTGGAGCGATCTTGATTTCGAGGCCAATCATAAAGAGGGTATTGCGGTGGACTGGCCTATCCGCTACAAGGATATTGCACCCTGGTACGATTATGTAGAATCGTTTATTGGTGTAAGCGGATCTGCAGAAGGTATTCCTCAATTACCTGATGGAGTTTTTCAGCCACCTTTTGAAATGAATGCGGCAGAAAAATATTTTAAAACAAAAGTAGAAGCGGGTTTTGCAGACCGTAAAATAATCATTGGCAGAACAGCCAATCTTACAAAGCCTGTTAAAGGCCGCGGCCTTTGCCAGGTAAGAGATTTATGTCACAGGGGTTGTCCATATGGAGCTTATTTCAGTACCAATGCCAGCACTATGCCCGCTGCTTATGCTACCGGCAATTTAACCGTGCGGCCACATTCACTGGTGAATAAAGTATTGTATGATGAACAAAAGCAACGGGCGTCAGGTGTAGAAATAATTGATGCCCAAACCAACCAAACCCAGGAGTTTTATGCAAAGCTCATTTTTTTAAATGCCTCCACCGTGGCCACTGCTTTTATTTTATTAAACTCAACTTCATCCCGCTTTCCTGATGGGCTTGGCAATGGCAGCGGACAGGTAGGGCGTAATTTGATGGACCATCACAAAGGCTTCGGCGCTTCGGCAAGTATTGAAGGTTTTGAAGACCAGTATTATTATGGCCGCAGGCCAACGAATATTTATATTCCCCGTTTTAAAAATGTAAAAGAAAAAGATAAAGCATTTTTGAGGGGCTATCATTTTGGAGGAAATGCCTACCGGTCTCAGCAGCAAAACGATACTGTCATCGGCGCTGAACTTAAAAACTCCATGAGCGAACCAGGCGGATGGCGGATTGGAATGTATGCCTTTGGTGAATGCCTGCCTTATGCAGACAACCGCATTACTTTAAACAACAATAAAAAAGATAAATGGGGCAGGCCGGTAATTGCCATTGATTGCGAATTTAAAGACAATGAAAAAGCCATGCATGAAGACATGAGCATCACTGCCAGGGAAATGCTGGAAAGCAGTGGGTTTAAAGATATCCAAATCGGCGGTAAAATTTCTTTTCCCGGAAATGCAAATCACGAAATGGGCACTGCCCGTATGGGAAGGGATGCTAAAACATCTGTGCTCAACAAATTTAACCAAATGCATGAAGTGGCCAATGTATTTATCACTGATGGCTCCTGCATGACATCGGGCAACTGTGTAAATCCTTCACTCACTTATATGGCACTTACAGCACGGGCATGTGATTATGCGGTAAAAGAATTGAAGAAGATGAATATGTAATACATTTCACTCAAAGTGCACAAAGGAAAATAAGATAACAAAGAAAGCGCATTCTAAAAGGAAGTACTCCTTTGAGTACGTTGTTTTTCTCCGTGTTCTTTGTGTGAAAAATTTACGTTGTTTTTCGTAATATCCTTTGTGTGAAAAAAGCTATTCTTCTGCTTACTTTGTTTTTCGTAGTGCTCTTTGTGTAAAACAATTTGCATCGTACATTCAATTAAAATTTTACAACATGAAACTTAAATTTTTCTTCCTCCTTTTTATTGTTATTGTGTTTGGTACTTTATCAGTGTTTGCTCAAATGAGCTCAGCATCTATTGATAGTCTGGTTGAAAAAACACTCACCACTTTTGATGTGCCCGGCATTGCGGTAGCAGTGGTAAAAGATGGTAAAATTATTCATGCTAAAGGATATGGGGTACGTTCCTTAAATACCAGACAAAAGGTGGATGAGCATACTTTGTTTGGAATAGCTTCCAACAGCAAAGCTTTTACAGTGGCGGCACTGGGCATTTTAATAGATGAAGGAAAGCTGACCTGGAATGATAAGGTAACCGACATTATTCCTGAATTTAAAATGTACAATCCCTATGTAGCGGAAGACTTTACTATCAGGGATTTATTAACGCACCGAAGCGGACTGGGGCTTGGTGCGGGTGATTTAATGTTTTGGCCCGACAGCAATAATTTTACTAAAAAAGACATCATTCATAACCTGCGGTATTTAAAACAGGTTA
>JAYUBR010000272.1:0-2098 GCA_043740775.1 Ferruginibacter sp.
TTTACGGAAAAGGTAGAGTAAGATTAGCGCAAAGCCAGCTATCTACACAAC
This sequence comes from Ferruginibacter sp., assembly GCA_043740775.1. Lineage (GTDB taxonomy): Bacteria > Bacteroidota > Bacteroidia > Chitinophagales > Chitinophagaceae > Ferruginibacter. Next base: position 52 of record JAYUBR010000272.1, read on the forward strand.
AGATTACTCATACTTTAAACTACAATAAAAAAATAATAAAAGATCTTAGCGTTAATGCTGTTGCAGGCTTTGAATACCTTAAATTTAAGAGTAAAGGCAACGACTTATCTGGGTATGGGGTGACTGCGGGCGGCTTTGGAAATTTTGGGTTAAATTTTGAGGATTATATACAATTTACGAATCCTACTAACAGGTCAATTGGGTCTTATTCGGATCCAACTAACGAACTGCAATCTTATTTTGTAAGAGCTGCATTTAACTACCAGGATAAATACCTGCTTACAGGAACTTTCAGGGCTGATGGATCTACAAAATTTGGTAAAAATAATAAATATGGATATTTTCCGTCCTTTAGTGCTGCATGGAATATCAGCAAAGAAGATTTTTTTCACTTTGATGTAATCAACTCCTTAAAACTGCGTGCTGGCTGGGGTAGAACAGGTAACCAGGAATTTCCTTCCGGGTCTGCACAGTTAAGATATTCATTTTCTGGAAATGGATCTGGAGCATTCAATGCTGCAAATAATGCAAACGCTGATTTAAAATGGCAGTCTGACAGACAATATAATATTGGGATGGATATGAGTCTCTTAAAAAACCGCATTACAGTTACCGTAGATTATTTCAACAAAAGAACCACTGATTTGTTATTCCCAAGCGAACCGGCTCAACCAGCAGCTCCCGGAGGAGTAATTAAATGGGTTAACCTGAATGGTAATATTGATAATAAAGGATTAGAAGCCGCTATAAATGCAACGGTAGTTTCTAAAAAAGACTTTTCCTGGGATTTAGGGGTTAATGCTACTTTTGTTAAAAATGAAGTTTCTGGCCTTTCCTCTTCTATCAATACAGGAGGGCTGCATGGCCAGGGAATTTCAGGTACTACAGTGGAAGTAATTCGTAATGGGTTACCAATAAACGCTTTTTTTACCAGGAAATTTGAAGGCTTCGACAAAACAGGTTTTGCTTCCTACACAGATGGTGGAGACGTTTTATATTATGTCGGAAATCCAAATGCAAAAGTATTGTTAGGCATAAGTACTACTTTAAATTATAAAAAATTGAGTTTATCTGCCAATATGAATGGTGCATTTGGCCATGTTATTTATAACAATACCCTTAATAGTGTTATTAATGTTGGTAGCATTAGTAATTCAAAAAATATTGCCTTATCAGTATTTAGAGATCCGGTAAAAGAATCTTTTGCCAATCCACTAACTGCTTCTTCCCGGTATTTAGAAAAGGGCAACTATTTAAAAATGGCAAACACAACTTTGTCTTACAGTTTTGGAGACATTGGCAAATCAGTAAAGGGATTATCAGTTTACGTAACTGGGCAGAATTTATTTGTAATTACCAAATTCTCTGGATTTGATCCCGAGGTAAACGTAGATAAGAACGTTAATGGTGTTCCTTCTACCGGTATCGAATATATTCCTTATCCATCAGCACGTACAATTACTTTTGGAATAAATGTTGGATTCTAAATATTATAACTTTTAAAATATCATTCTATGATACGTAAATTATTAATTACAATGCTTTTTTTCTCACTAATTACAGTGGGTTGTACCAAGCTAAATGAAAATCTAAATGGGCAGTTATCAGAGAACCAGGTAGGGGGATCAGGTGGATCTGCAAATACAGCAGCCCTTCTAAATGGTATTTATGATAATATCAGGGGAACTTTTCAGGGTCAGGAAGGTATTTATGCCCTATGGGAAATGACCACTGACGAATTAATTGGGCCTACAAGGGGTGGCGACTGGGATGATAATGGCGCCTGGAGGGTTTTACATTCACATAAATTTGATGCAGATCATGTCCGTGTAAGAGAAGTATTTGCAAATTTAGGAGGTGTAATGTACAGCGCTACTGATTTATTGCGCTTCAGCCCAACTACACAACAAAAGGCAGAAGCCAGAATGCTTAGAGCATTTGCTGAATTCATGATGCTTGATGGATGGGGCCAGGTTCCTTACAGAGAGCCAGGAGAAAGTGTTCTTCAGCCTCCAAAAGTGAGAAAAGGAGTTGCGGAATTGGATTA
>JAYUBR010000273.1:0-7059 GCA_043740775.1 Ferruginibacter sp.
ACTTATTTTCAGGATAGAAAATACTATGTTATTTGCTCATTAACCGGCACTTATTATAAAAGCACTAAGAGTTTAAGGGTAACGGAAACAGCTAAAATAAAAGGAGCAACACCTTTGGGCTGGAGTGATTGCCTGCAGACACATATTTTAACGTATAAAAAACAAGGCGATGAAGAAGAGATGAAAGGCACCTGGAGAACAGCTACCGGCCAACTGGGTGAATGTGGTACCGGCATTACCACGTTAACTAGAAGAACACTTAATAAAAACCTGGCTTCTTTTAATAAACCAACAAAACAAACGCCTTTTTCCGGACCAAAACCGACAGCTAAAATTCCTGACCTGTCGGATAGAAATAAACTGGCCAATAAAAATAAAAAAACAATTGCTGCCCCGCCCGTTGCCAAAACCAAACCTGTAGCAAAACATACAAAGCCTTTAGCTCCACTTGTGGCACATAAAGATGAAGTCGTAAAATCTGCGCCGCTGGTAAAAGCAACTCCTGAAAAAATTGCACCGGAAGTAAAAAAAATAGTTCCGACTGTACCAGTTATTGCCGATCCGAATTTTGAAAAAAGAAGCCGTGAAATTTTAAAAACAATCGAAATTACCAGTGAGAATTTTAAGGTAGACCTGTATGACAATGGTGCAGTAGATGGCGACAGCGTCTCCCTTTTTTATAATGGCAAATTAATATTATCGCATAAAATGCTGAGTGAAAAACCGATCAGTTTAACCCTTGATGCAACTACAGATTATAGTATTAACGAGCTTACTATGTATGCGGATAATTTAGGGGCTATCCCACCAAATACAGCATTGATGGTAGTTACAGACGGAGAGAAACGTTATGAAGTGCGGATTTCATCCGATCTTAAAAAGAGTGGTACAATTCGTTTTGTTCATAAAACAAAAACAGAATCGCAGTAATCAGAATTTAAAATTCCAGGTAATGGCCGGTATAATGGGAAAGAGACTTACCTGTTTTCCCTTCACTTTTAGTGTACCATCATAAGCACTTCCTTCCTGATCAAAATAAATAAAATAGGGGTTCTTGCGGCTGTATAAATTGTAAACACTGAATACCCATTCAGAATGCCATTTTCTCTTTTCATTCTTTTTAGGAGAATAAATGCCTGCAAAATCAAGGCGGTGATAAGCGGGTAAACGATATTCATTGATGCGGCTGTACTCCTGCGTAAGCACACCATTTACCAGGTAAAAACGTTGTGGCAACGTTGTGGCATTGCCGCTGCCGTAAACAAAAGTGGCAGATAGTTTCCAGCGTTTGTTTAATTCATACAAAGCAACTACACTCAGGTCGTTTCTTCTGTCGTATTTAGCTGGATATTTTTCACCAAAATTAAGGGCCGGAAATTTACGCCAGGTGTAACTCAATGTGTAGCCGATCCATCCTGTAAGCCTGCCCTTTGTTTTATTGATAAAAAATTCACTGCCATAACTCCATCCCTTGCCGAAGGTAAAAAAGTTTTCAGTGTCTTCCAGGGTATTGGGAGTATAGCCTTCCTCGTATTCAATCTGGTTTTGCATACTCTTGTAGTATAATTCCACCGAGGTTTCGAATGTGTTATTATTAAAGTTTTTAAACAGGCCTGCGGCATATAGCCAGCTTATCTGCGGCTTTACTTTGTAGGTACTTGGCACCCATAAATCGGTTGGTAAAGTACTGCCCGAATTACTTACAAGATGTATGTACTGCAGATTTCTTGTAACCGATGCTTTAATGTATGTTTCATCATTAATGCCATATCTTAAAGTAAACCTTGGTTCTAATCCGCCGTAGGTTTTTACTGGCTGCCCGCTGCCGAATTTTGTACTGTCGGTGCGGTTACCGTTGGCATCGGTAGTATAAATATTATAAGGACCAATCTGTTGAAACCAGCTATAGCGAAGGCCCGCATTGATTTTAATTTTGTAGCTTATATCCCAGTCATCCTGTACATATATAGCGGCCTCATGTGCAAATTTAGCCTGGGGGTTCTGCGGTTTAAAAACAACCGTATCCTGTGTACCACTTACAACAGAGGGAGTAAATTTATGGTAGGTATACAAACCTCCAAACTTTATTTTATGATTCGTGAACGGGTATAAATCAAAATCCTGCTTGATGGTTACATCCCTGATACCGGATGCCAGTTTTATTTTAAAATTACTTTGTGCTGCCTGAAACGAAAAATTATAATTATTAAATACAAGCGAAGTATTGCCAAATAACCGCTTATTAAAAACATGATTGTAACGCACTGTCCCGGTTGCATTTCCCCAGGGAATATTTACATCAAGGCTTCTTTTACCATTTACAAAATCAAATACATCCCTGCCAAAATACCCGCTGATATACAACCGGTCTTTTTCAGAAAATTTATAATTCATTTTAGCATTCAGATCGTAAAAATAATAACCCGAGCCATAGAACTGGCTGGTCTTTTTCACAAAAGGTTTTGTAAGAGCATCTATATAAGTTCGCCTGACAGAAATAATAAAAGATGCTTTATTTTTTTTAATAGGCCCCTGGATAGAAATGCGGGAAGCAATCAATCCTATCCCGCCTTCTACCTGGAATTTTTTATCATTGCCTTCTTTCATCGAAATATCCAGTACGCTTGATAAGCGGCCCCCATATTGTGCAGGCATTCCTCCTTTTATTAAAGAAACATTTTTGATGGCATCAGAATTAAAAATAGAAAAGAATCCAAACAGATGGCCGGTGTTGTATACAATGGCATCATCCAGCATAATGAGGTTCTGATCCGGCCCACCGCCACGAACATAAATGCCCGCACTTCCTTCCCCCGCATTGCGAACACCTGGCAACAATTGTATGGTCTTTAGCAGATCAACTTCTCCTAAAAAAGCGGGTATGGCTTTAATCTGTTCTATGGGCAATACAAACTTTCCCATCTGTGCATTTTTTACATTGCCATCTGTTTTTTTAGCAGTGATAATTACTTCCTGCAGGGCCGCCCTTGTAACCAGGTCAAAATTTAATGACTGATCTGCATCCAGTTTTACTTCGGCTATTGTTGGCTGATAGCCGGCATAAGAGCAAACCAATTCATAATTACCTTCTAATAAAGTAATAGAATAAAATCCATATTGATTGCTGGCAATGCCTTTCGGATTTCCTTTTACTGTAATAGTAGCGCCGATGAGGGTTTCGCCGTTTTGCACATCTTTGGCATAACCGCTAATTGTATATTTTTTTTGCGCCACAGCAACAACAGAAACCAGCATCATAAAAAATAAACAAAAATATATTTTCATAGTTGATTCCAATTCCTGATACTGATTATGATAGTTAATTCTAAAGCGTGATTGTAAAGTTTGTGTTTTGATTATCAATTATCACTGCGCCATAATACTGTCCTTAGTTTCGCCGCAATGCAACATGGTGGCCTTGTATTCAGGATTTTTTTTGCCCATGTATGGATTAATAATTTCTGCGGTATTACTGATCCAGTTAGCTTCTTTTCCTTCGCCAAAGGCCATGGGGCAATTTTGCCAATACAGTGTCTGCCCTGAGTAATGAACTGTTTTCAGCAAAGGATAAATACTCTCACTCACCATCCTGAAATCCTGCCTCATTTCTGTAAGGTTGGGTTGTTTCAACAGGCTTTCAGTATTGGCCTTGATGTCGTTTAACTGCATCGCTGCACTTTCTGAAATGCCGGCGGTATCTTTTTTTAATTCATCAAGTTTGATACTGTCTGCAACCAGCAAAAGTTTTTGTGCAACGGTTTTAGCCAGCGTAGAATCAGCTTCTACAAAAGCCGTTTTTAAATTAAAATAGGCAGTCATAAGGGTATCAATACTATTATTGAAAACAATGGAGTGCCTGCTCGCTATTAAAGGTGCGGTTTTAGGAAATTCTATTGAGCTAACGGTTCTGAATTTGAACCAGTAAATACTAAATGCCAATACCAATATAACCAATATCCATACTATATTTTTCATGCAAAAACTTTTTACAAAGCTAAGGCATAACATCAAATTCAGTAAATAGTTTGCCGATTGAATTACTTTTGCAGCCAAACAGGTATTCAACCATAAATTTTTTATATACAATTATGCTTTTAGGATTACAAAATGTGACGTTTGAATTTGGTGCCCGAACGATAGTAGAGGATGCCACCTGGCATATACAACCCAATGAAAGGATTGCATTGATCGGTTATAATGGTACTGGCAAATCTACCCTGTTAAAAGTGTTAACGAGGCAATATTTACCCAATAAGGGAACTGTTGAACAGGGTAAGGAAACCACCATTGGTTTTTTACACCAGGACTTGCTGAGTTTTGACACAGATGATTCTATTTTAGAAGTTGCAATGGGGGCCTTTGAAAGAGTGAAAGAACTGGAAAAAGAAATTGAAGCCATCGGTCATGAACTTGAAAGAACCGGGGATGAAGCCCTGGCGCATGATTACTCTGAAAAATTACATGAACTGGAAGTATTGGGTGGCTATGATATTCACCATAAAACAGAAGAAATTTTACAGGGACTTGGCTTTACCAACGAAAATTTACACAAGCCCTACAAACTATTTAGCGGAGGCTGGCGGATGAGGGTTTTACTGGCTAAAATGATATTGATGCACCCGGATGTATTGCTGCTGGATGAACCTACCAATCACCTTGATTTACCAAGTATTGAATGGTTGGAAAAATACCTGATACATTACCAGGGCGCTGTAGTAATGGTAAGCCATGATCGTTATTTTTTAGACAGGATGGTGAATAAAGTGGTGGAACTGTATCAGCAGAAATTACATTTTTATACCGGCAATTACAGTTACTACGAAACAGAAAAAGCATTGCGGGTGGATATGCAGCAAAAGGCTTATGAAAACCAGCAGGATTACATACGGCAGAACGAACGCTTTGTGGAACGCTTTAAAGCCAAGGCCAGCAAAGCGGCGGCGGCACAGAGTATTGTAAAGCGACTGGAAAAATTAGACCGTATCGAAAATGTGGAAATTGAAAGACCCAATATGCGGATCAACTTTTCGGTAGAGAAGCAACCGGGCCGGGTATTGTGTAGTTTAAAGCATGTTTCAAAAAGTTTTGGCGACCTGGTGATTATGGAAGATACCGGGGCTGAAATTGACCGTGGCGATAAGATTGCCCTGATTGGTGCAAACGGGAAAGGTAAGTCAACCTTGTTAAGGGTAATTGTGGGTAATGAACAGTTTACCGGCGAAAGAATCTGGGGACATAATGTAGAAGAATCCTTTTATGCACAGCACCAACTGGAAGCCCTCAACATTAACAACACTGTGCTGGATGAAATGCGGGAAAGCCGCAGCGGCAAAACCGATCTTGAATTAAGAAGTTTATTGGGTTGCTTTTTATTTAGCGGTGATGATGTTGACAAGAAAATTAAAGTACTGAGCGGAGGAGAAAAAGCAAGGGTTGCATTGGCAAAAACAATTGTAAGTAAAGCCAATTTTTTAATGCTTGATGAACCTACCAATCACCTGGATATACATTCGGTTGACCTGTTGATTGGTGCATTGAATAATTATGAAGGCAGTATTGTATTTGTTAGTCACGACAGGCATTTTGTTAGTAAAATCGCCAATAAAATATGGGAAATTGAAGACCATAAAATTGTAGAGTTCAAAGGCAGTTATGCTGAGTGGGAAGACTGGAAAGAAAGAAGACTTGCTGCGGCAAAAATTGAGGAATCGGTTACAAAAAATACCGGGGAAAAAAATAATAAAGAACAGCCCGTTAAAAAAGAAACCGTTGCTGAAGTAATACCAGCAGTTACGCAACAACGCAGCCCGGTTGATAAAGAAATAAAAAAGGAATACCACAAAAATAAAACCCGCTTTCAGCAGATAGAAGAAAAACTGGCGCAACTTAACCAGCGTAAAACTGCGCTGGAAACTTTGATGGCTTCGCCGGAGAGTTATGGTAACAAGGATAAATTTCAACAAACCGAAACAGAATATAAATCAGTTACCGCAGAGTTGATTGGTTTAAATAAAGAATACGAAACAGTGTTTGAAAAGGTAATGGAACTGGAAGAAAAAATGGGATAGAAAGAGTAACAAGCTTTACGGGATAATGTAATTCTTAGTTTTAGGCTTGTTGTAAATGGTAGCAAATTGAGGAAGAGTATCACAAAGATAAAATGTTGAAAGATGCGACGCCACTGAATTTCCACATGGCTGCTGTATTTGTTGGGTCAATAATTTTTACCTGAAACATTTCTTTAAAATAAAAATGCCCCGCAAAACTTCGGGGCATTTTTATTATTACATTGATTGTATTAAAAATTTCTAACGGTCATTTCTACTCTCCTGTTTTGGGTACGTCCTTTTGCTGTTTTATTATCAGCAATAGGTTTATCGGGGCCAAAACCTGTAGCATTCAGGCGGCTTTCATCAACGCCTTTAGTTACAAAATACGCCTTCACTGCATTGGCTCTTGCCTCTGACAATATTTGGTTTTTATCTGCCTTACCAGTATTATCAGTATGGCCTGCTATATCAACTTTATAACCAAGGTTATCATTTAAAATAGTTACCACATTGTTTAATGATGCATTGGATTTAGCCAGCAACTTAGCACTTCCGGTTGCAAAGAAAATATTTTTTGCACTCATGTTTATCTTCTGGATAATTTCAGGCTTAATTACAGGGCAACCAAAATTAGTTGCGGGACCAGCTTCTGACGGACACTTATCTTGTTCATCATTTACACCATCGCCATCTGTATCCGGAATTGGACAGCCCTGGTATTTTGCAACACCTGCTACAGTGGGGCATTTGTCTTCTTCATCATTCACACCATCACCATCCGTATCCGGAATAGGACAACCATGATATTTTGCCAATCCTTTTACAGTCGGGCATTTATCTTCAGCATCTGCAATTCCGTCTCCATCTGTATCGGGGCAACCTTTTAAAGATGCCAAACCTGCAACATCAGGGCAAGCGTCCAAACTATCCACCACACCATCATTGTCTCTGTCTGTAACAACAGGTACCGGCGGCAATGGCGCCATTTTAGGAGCAGCTTCTGTACTAT
>JAYUBR010000274.1:0-2095 GCA_043740775.1 Ferruginibacter sp.
TTTACGGAAAAGGTAGAGTAAGATTAGCGCAAAGCCAGCTATCTACACAACAGATTACTCATACTTTAAACTACAATAAAAAAATAATAAAAGATCTTAACCTTAATGCTGTTGCAGGTTTTGAATACCTTAAATTTCAGAACAAAGGCAACGACTTATCTGGTTATGGGGTGACTGCAGGAGGCTTTGGAAATTTTGGATTAAATTATGAAGATTACATACAATTTACGAATCCTACTAACAGATCAATTGGGTCTTATTCGGATCCAACTAACGAACTGCAATCTTATTTTGTAAGAGCAGCTTTTAACTACCAGGACAAATACCTGCTTACCGGAACTTTCAGGGCAGATGGATCTACTAAATTCGGTAAAAATAATAAATACGGATATTTTCCCTCTTTTAGTGCTGCATGGAATATCAGCAAAGAAGATTTTTTCCACTTTGATATAATCAATTCCTTAAAGCTGCGTGCCGGTTGGGGTAAAACGGGTAACCAGGAATTTCCTTCCGGGTCTGCACAGTTTAGGTATTCATTTTCTGGAAATGGAACCGGAGGATTCATTGCAGCAAACAGCGCTAACCCTGAGTTGAAATGGCAATCCGACAGGCAATATAATATTGGGATGGATATGAGTCTCTTAAAAAACCGCATAACATTTACCGTAGATTATTTCAACAAAAGAACAACTGACCTGTTATTTCCAAGCGAGCCCGCTTACCCGGCTGCACCCGGAGGAGCAGTAAAATGGGTTAATCTGAACGGTAATATAGATAATAAAGGATTAGAAGCCGCTGTAAATGCCACTATTATCTCTAAAAAGGATTTTTCATGGGATTTAGGGGTTAATAGCACTTTTGTTAAAAATGAAGTTTCTAACCTTACACTTTCCATCAACACAGGGGGGCTGCATGGCCAGGGAATTACAGGTACTACCGTGGAGGTAATTAAGAATGGGTTACCCATAAATGCCTTTTTTACCAAGAGGTTTGATGGTTTTAGCAAAGATGGATTTGCTATTTACCCGGATGGCGATGTGACATCTTACGTTGGTAATCCAAATGCAAAAGTGTTGTTAGGCATAAGTACTACTTTAAATTATAAAAGATTGAGTCTATCTGCCAATATGAATGGCGCATTTGGTCATCTTATTTACAACAATACCTTAAATAGTGTTATCAATGTTGGTAGTATTAGTAACAGTAAAAACATTGCCTTATCAGTACTAAGAGATCCTATAAAAGAATCTTTTGCCAATCCACTTTCCGCTTCATCCAGGTATTTAGAAAAAGGTAATTATTTAAAAATGGCCAATACAACTTTGTCGTACAATTTTGGAGATATTGGCAAATCAGTAAAGGGATTATCAGTTTACGTAACCGGGCAGAATCTATTTGTAATTACCAAATTCTCTGGATTTGATCCCGAGGTAAACGTAGATAAGAACGTAAATGGAGTTCCATCTACTGGTATCGAATACATTCCTTATCCTTCGGCACGTACAATTACTTTTGGAATAAATGTTGGTTTCTAAATAATATAACTTTTAAAATATCATTCTATGATACGTAAATTATTAATTACAATGCTTGTTTTCTCACTTATTTCAGTGGGTTGTACCAAGCTAAAAGAAAATCTTAATGGACAATTAACAGATGCACAAATAGGAGGATCTGGTGGATCTGCAAATACAGCAGCCCTTTTAAATGGTATTTATGATAATATCAGGGGAACTTTCCAGGATCAGGCTGGTGTATATGCTCTTTGGGAAATGACTACCGACGAATTAATTGGACCTACAAGGGGTGGCGACTGGGATGATAACGGTGCCTGGAGGGTTTTACATTCTCATAATTTTGATGCAGATCATATCCGTGTAAGAGAAGTATTTGCATCCTTGGGAGGTGTAATGTACAGTGCTACTGACTTATTACGGTTCAGCCCAACAGCACAACAAAAGGCAGAAGCCAGGATGTTAAGAGCCTTTGCTGAATTTATGATGCTTGATGGATGGGGCCAGGTTCCTTACAGAGAGCCAGGAGAAAGTGTTCTTCAGCCTCCAAAAGTGAGAAAAGGAGTTGCGGAATTGGATTA
>JAYUBR010000275.1:0-7051 GCA_043740775.1 Ferruginibacter sp.
AACTCAAAACTGTAATCAGCTTTGAGAAGGAACTTAAAGCACTGGCAAAAAAATACATTTCGCTAAGGAATGATTACGCCTTACTATTGGATGTTTTAGAGGAGAATCCAATCGCTACAGGAACCTCGTTGGGTAAAGATTGTCATAAAATCCGTTTTGCGATCACCCAGTAAAGGCAAAGGAAAAAGTAGTGGCGCAAGAGTTATTGTTTGCGTAAAAATTATTGAAAAAACGGTATACCTGCTTTCTATTTACGATAAATCCGATCTTGACAATATTACTGAGAAAAACCTTATTTAAAGGCTCAGGGAAATCAAATAATTATTATGAAGTTGCATACAATCAATGCCGGGTATTTTAAATTAGATGGTGGTGCCATGTTTGGTGTTGTACCAAAAATGATGTGGAACAAACTAAACCCTGCAGATGAAAACAATATGTGCAGTTGGGCTCTGCGCTGTTTATTGATTGAGGATGAAGGAAGGTTAATTTTGGTAGATACAGGTATGGGTGAAAAACAGGACGCAAAATTTTTTGGACATTATTATTTGCATGGCGATGATACGCTGGATAAATCCCTGGCAAAATATGGTTTTACCAGGGATGATATTACCGATGTGTTTTTAACGCATCTTCACTTTGATCATTGCGGCGGTTGCATTGTTAAGGAAGGAGATCAATTAGTTCCCGCATTTAAAAACGCTGTTTATTGGAGCAATAAAAACCACTGGCAATGGGCCACTCAGCCAAACGATAGAGAGAAAGCCAGCTTTTTAAAAGAAAATATTTTACCAATTCAGGAAAGTAAAAAACTTCAGTTTGTTGAAATAAATAAACAATCTTCCATATTGCAGCAAGAGGCTGCAAATGCTACCGCTACCATTCAGCAATCCCCGTTTACAAAAAATGTTTCCTTCATTGTTGCCAGCGGTCATACCGATGCAATGATGTTGCCGGTAATACGCTACAATGGAAAAACCATTGTTTACATGGCCGACCTGTTACCTTCTGCAGCACATATTCCTTTGCCTTATGTAATGGGGTACGATATGTTTCCATTAACCACTTTACATGAAAAGAAAATATTTTTAACGGAAGCTGTACAACATAATTACATTCTTTTTTTAGAGCATGATCCGTTGTATGAATGTTGCACACTACAGCAAACTGAAAAAGGAATCAGGATAAAAGATGTGTTTAAACTGAGTGAAATAGTGTAATAAAAATCAAAGCCACTTTTAGGGTGGCTTTTTGTTGTTTAAATATTTATTTCTCCCTTCATGTAAAATACGCAATTACCACTGATAGTAACCCTGTCGTGGCTAATTTGCTCACACCATAATTCACCACCACGTTTGGATAACTGCAGGGCATGTAATTTATTTTTGCCAAGCTTCTCACTCCAGAAAGGGATTAATTGTGAATGGGCAGAGCCAGTAACCGGATCTTCATCAATACCTGCGCCAGGTGCAAAAAATCTTGAAACAAAATCAGCCTTTTTGCCGGGTGCTGTAATGATTATTTTATCAAAATATTTTTTCATTAAAGTAAAATCAGGCGCACATTTTACTACGTCTTCCTCTGTTTCAAGTTCTACTAAAATATCCCGGTACTTATATACGCCGGTTATGATTGCATCTCCCAATATTTCATTTAATGAGTCATGGTAAACATCCAGCCTTTCTGGTTTCCAACTCGGAAAATCCATTGTAATCAGGCCGTCTTTTTTTGTGATAGAAAGAATGCCGCTTTTAGAATTAAAACGTAATACTTGTTTATCAAAATCAAGTATTGAAAAAAGTACAAAAGCACTGGCCAGGGTAGCATGGCCGCAAAGATTTATCTCCAGTTCGGGGGTAAACCAACGGATGTCATAGTCTGCATCTGGCGAAGAAGTAGGAACGAAAAATACGGTTTCGGATAAATTGTTTTCAAGGGCAATATTTTGCATCAAAGTATCATCCAGCCAATGTTGCAAGGGAATTACTGCTGCAGGATTTCCTGAAAAAAGTTGATGGGCAAATGCGTCAACCTGGTAAAGATTTAGTTTCATAATTGTAATGATAATAATATAAAGGGTCCTCTGGTTATTTATTCAGCCATCATTTCTTTCACCACCCTTATCACATCTTCTACATTCGGTTTGCTGAAATAATCCCCGTCACTGGCATACGATGGGCGGTGGGCTTGTCCTGTAATGGTTCTTGGCGAAACATCCAGGTATTTATAACCGCCTTGTTCTTCTATCACTTTGTTAAACATAAAAGCGGCTGCACCACCTGGTACATCTTCATCAACAAAAACAATGCGGTTGGTTTTTTGTAAAGATTTTACAATAGCATGGTTGATATCAAAAGGCAGCAAGGTTTGTACATCCATTATTTCGCAACTGATGCCTGATTTATTGAGTGATGTAGCGGCTTCGAGCACAATGCGCAGGGTAGAACCATAGGTTACAATTGTTACATCGGTTCCTTCATGGATTATTTCCGGGATGCCCAATGGCACAGTAAAAGCCAATAAATTATCAGGCAATTTTTCTTTAAGACGATATCCGTTTAAACATTCAATCATCAAGGCGGGATCGTTGCTTTGCAATAATGTATTGTACATACCTGCAGCCTGCACCATGTTACGGGGTACACAAATGTACATGCCGCGTAGGGAATTTATAATCATTCCCATAGGTGAGCCACTGTGCCAGATACCTTCCAGCCGATGGCCCCTTGTACGTACAATCATCGGGCAACTTTGCTGGCCTGCCGTACGAAAATGGGTTGTCGCCAAATCATCGCTCAACGTTTGTAAGCCGTACAATAAATAATCAATGTATTGTATTTCTGCAATTGGCCGCAAACCTCTTAAAGCTAAACCAATACCCTGGCCCATAATGGAGAGTTCTCTTATTCCTGTATCGAAGATACGCTGATCGCCATACTTTGCCTGAAGGCCGCTGAAGCCCTGGTTTACATCTCCAATAAGTCCTACATCTTCACCAAATGCAGTTACTTTATCATTGCTGGCAAACAAAAGATCAAAATATCTGTTGAGTACCTCGTACCCATTTACAACTGTAGCATTTTCCTTGTAATAAGGGTTAATCACAATAACATTCAAAGCAGATTTAGGCCCTTCATTATACAAAAAAGAATTGTACATTTTTGCATTGGCAGCCCTTAAGTGTTGATAGTAATCGCTGAGTTCTTTTGTATCCGGTGTATTGCCGGTTATGTCAAGTGCTGCAGCTATAGCTCTTAAAATTTCCCTGCGTAATGGCTCTTTATTATTGCTTAATTCAACAACAATGTTTTTAACAGAAACGGCATTTTCGCCATCCAGTTTTTCTGCAAGGTTGCTCAATAAAGGAGTACAATCTAATACCTGCTGTTTTATAGGGGCAATATATTTATCCCAGGCTTTTTGTTTACTTTCTTTAATAAATAATTTTGCATTCATTTCAATTTCAGACAGTTCATGTTCTTCTGCCAATGCATTTGCCAAAATCCATTCCCTCATTTGTTTGATGCAATCCCATTCTCTTTCCCAGGAAAGCCTTTCAGGGTTTTTATATCGTTCATGGCTTCCTGAAGTTGAATGGCCCTGTGGCTGTGTAATCTCTTCTACATGGAAAATAGCGGGAACATGTGTATCCCTTATTTTTTGAATGGCGGGCTCAAATACTTCGCACATACCTGCATAATCCCATCCTTTTAATTTATAAATATCAAGCCCGTTGGTGCCTTCTGTTTTTTGCATTCCTCTTAATGCAGTCGAAATAGAGCCTTTAGTGGTTTGCAATTGTTTGGGAACAGAAATTCCATACCCATCATCCCAGATAAAAATTGCGAGAGGGACCTGTTGAACACCGGCTGCATTTACTACCTCCCAAAAATGTCCTTCGCTGGTTGATGCATCACCAATGGTGCAAAAGCACACTTCATTTCCATTATCGCTTAAATTATTGTGGTGTTTAAAAGTGGCCCCGTTTCTAAATAATTTTGAGGCAAGTGCCAAACCCAAAGCCCGGGGCATCTGACCAGCGGTTGGTGCCATATCGCTGCTGGTGTTTTTGGTATTGGCAAGGTCGAGCCAGTTACCATTTTCATCTACATTCTTTGTAGCAAAATGAGCATTCATCTGGCGGCCTGCGCTAAAGGGATCATTATTGATATCCGGGTCTGAAAACAATTGTGCAAAATATTGTTCAACAGTAGCCATTCCTGCAGCAAACATAAAAGTCTGGTCGCGGTAATATCCTGCCCTGAAATCCCCCGGCTTAAAAAATTTGGCCATTGCCACCTGCGCCACTTCTTTACCATCACCAAAAATGCCAAATTTTGCTTTGCCGGTTAATACTTCTTTTCTCCCCATTAGGCTGGTTTCCCTGCTTTCGCAGCTAATACGGTAATCTTTAAGCACTTCATGCCGGAAATGATCAAAACTTAATTTTTCCTGCAATGCAGTATCATTGGTATTTACTGTATCCATTTAACAAATGTAAAATAATTGTTGTGATGATTGTTAAAAAAAAGATAACCTGGTAACAATTTGTAACCGTTTTAATCGTTTTTGTATCTTTGGAAGACTATTTGAAAATTTACTCATCAAATGAAAAAAGTATTCGCCTTTACTGTTGTTTGTTTTGCTGCACTTTGTTTAAATGCTCAGTCAACTGAGGTTGCAAAAAATACTACAAAACAAACAACTTCATTAAGCAATACAACTACTGTACCAGCAGAGGTATTGGGTTTAAAAGAAATTGTATTTGATTTTGGTAAAATACCACAAGGCAGACCGGTAACACATATTTTTGAAGT
Organism: Ferruginibacter sp.; assembly: GCA_043740775.1. Classification (GTDB taxonomy): domain Bacteria; phylum Bacteroidota; class Bacteroidia; order Chitinophagales; family Chitinophagaceae; genus Ferruginibacter. The sequence goes on from JAYUBR010000275.1 coordinate 4,818, forward strand.
GGTTAATAATGGTAAAGATTCGTTGAAAATAAGTAATGTTCAGGCCAGTTGTGGTTGTACAACACCTGATTGGGACAGAAATAAAATTCAGGCGCTTAAAGAGAAAACTGCCATTACTGTTGGTTATAACGCGGCAAGTGAAGGGCCTTTTACAAAAATTATTACCATTACCTATAACGGTAGTGAAACAAAACAAATAACTATTACCGGCGAGGTTTGGAAAACACCAGCCACTTCTGCACCGGAAAATAAAGAATTGGGAAGCCTAAAAGATTTATAATTTAAAAAAAAATCAAAAAAATATCATGAAAAGATTTTTATTATCTGTAGCAGTGATCGCAATTACTTCAACAGTATTATCACAACCACAGACCAAAAAGGTAGCAGACGTTGCAAAGTTTACCAACGAAACAATTGATTTTGGCAAAATAAAACAAAGTATTCCTGCTAAAGGAACTTTTACAGTTACTAACATCAGTACTGCGCCGTTAATTATTGAGCAGGCTAATCCAACCTGTGGATGTACTATTTCAGACTATACAAAAGAACCTATCGCACCAGGTAAAACCGGCATTATCAATGCTACTTACAATGCGGCTAATTCCGGCCATTTCGAAAAACACTTAACAGTGAAATTTGCAGGGATAGATGAAATGAAAAGCATCACCTTTACAGGAGATGTTTTAACTGCTGAAGAATTTGATAAATTAAAAGCCGCGACTCCCGCTGTTGAAGCAAAGCCCGTTGTTGCTGCTCCTGCAGCCCCACCTGTAAAAGCAGTAAAGAAAGCAAAAGTTAAGAGCACTAAAAAATAATATGCCTGAAAAATAATATCATAAAAGTCTTCACAAAAATGGAGACTTTTTTTATTAAACTAATCGAATAATTGTATTGTTTTGGAAAAGTAATTTTGAGAACTCATACAAAAATTTGACTGGCGGATAAATGTTGTTTGATATGAATCAGGTATTTATTTTTTGTTAGTATAGTACACACCTGCTAAAATTATCAGCATACAAAATACTTGTTGCAATCCAAAGCTTTCTCCATAAAAAATGCCCCAGGCAATAGCCACAAAAGGAATTCCATAAGTAACCATACTGGCGAATATTATTCCTGCTCTTTTAACCAGCACATAAAAAATTATCGTGGCTATGGCGGTGCCTCCAATACCTAAAATAACCGCTGCGCCTGATGAAGTAAGTACATTTATATTGCTTAAATGCATAGTAAAATAACCTGTAAAATGAGTATTAATAAAGCCGGCATTGCATTAAAACCAAGTGCAACAGCAGTAATGTGAAAAGCAGGTATGTGCAGTAATTTTTTTGATACCATATTAACATTGAACCCATATAAAACCGTTGCCAGCACAATCAGTAAAATAGACGAAAAATGTTGATTGGATTGCAAATGTATTTTACTGAATAATAATAAAATGCTGCCGGTAAGTGCAATTACAATACCAATCACTTTGTTGGCAGAAGTATGGGTTTAAAAAAAACAAATCCGGTAATAATTACAAAAACAGGTGTTAATGAATTAAGGGTTCCAGCCAATGCACTGTCTGTATTTTCTTCTGCAATACAAAATAAAAAAGCGGGGATAAGGCAGCCAATGCTTCCTGATAAAAAAACAAGTAACATCTTTTTTACAGGTACTTCTTTTAGATATTTTACAGCAACGGGTAATAAAATAACACCGGATGAGAGCACTCTTAAAGCAGCCACCTGGTAAGGCGAAAATTGTTGCAGCCCTATTTTCATTAAAATAAAACTGCTACCCCAAATTAAAGACAGGACTACAAACAGCAGCCAGTTAATAACAATTTTATTCATTTTTAAAGCTGCAAAGTACTGGTAAAAAATCAAAATACAGGGTTATGCAAATCGGTAAAGACTCTATAGATTCTTTAAAATAATTTATTTAAAACATAACAATAAAAATATATTTTTGTACCTGTCTGATTCTATTTATTTACCTTCTAAATTAATTATTATGGGATTTATTAAAGAATTTAAAGATTTTGCTATGAAAGGCAATGTCGTGGATCTTGCTGTTGCTGTAATTATCGGTGCGGCATTTGGTGCAATTGTGTCCTCACTTGTCGATGATATAATTTCACCATTATTGTTAACCCCGGCACTTAAAGCTGCAGGTGCTGCTAATATAGACCAGCTCAGTTGGGGTGCGGTTAAATACGGTAAGTTTTTATCTGCTGTAATTAAATTCAT
>JAYUBR010000276.1:0-2091 GCA_043740775.1 Ferruginibacter sp.
TTTTTTATTAATGGATGAACAACTAACAAAAACGGGTAATGGCAAACCTGATCACAGCGAAGCCAATTCACCGGAATCAAAAGTGTTAGGACAAAAAATCACTACGATTCCAGCCAAAGTAAAGATGGCAAATCCTGAATCGTATATTACGAGCGATGATCCACCATTTCTAATTGAACACGGCACAAAAGACCAACTAGTTCCAACACAACAATCTGTCATGTTTTACGAGAAATTAGTAAAAGTATTAGGCAAAGAAAAAGTAATACTTCATTTGCTGGAAGGTGTACAACATGGCGGTAAGGAATTTGAAACAGCTGAAAACCTGCAAATAGTATTTTCTTTTCTTGATAAAATACTAAAATAAAAATGGAACTCCTCACAAAATAAAATAAATAATTATTACAATGACAACTAATGAATCAAAACCAGCTTCACATTATTTCCAAACAGCCAAGCCTGCCTCTATCAGGTTATGGCATTGGCTTACGTTTTTATTCTTCACAGCTTCTATAACAACTGTAATATTCGGGTCAACTTTATTTAAGACTGCCAATAATATCAGCCTGGTACAGCAGCAGGTGCAGGAAAAAGGAGGTATCGTTACCAAAGACCAGGCCCGGAGTGTGGCTCATGAATACAGTGATAAATTGTGGATGCTTCATAAGTATATTGGGTTCGGCCTCAGTTTTCTAATCTTTAGCCGTATCATAATTGAAGTAAGATTATCAAAGGAAAAAAAACTGTCAACAAAGATTCGTTCAGCCCTTGGTTACCCAGCAGGTACCCCAGAAAAAAAGCATTTGCTTTTTGTGCAATTTAGTTATGCGGTATTTTATATTCTCTTTATTACAATGGCTACAACAGGGCTGGTGCTAGCTTTTGAAGATGTTGAGTGGTTAAAGCCTGTACATAACCTCGCCAAAGAAACGCACAGTATAGTACAATGGGGATTATACACATTCTTTGTAATCCATATTGCTGGCGTTATAAGAGCAGATCTTACAAAACATAATGGTATTGTTTCCCGGATGATTAATGGTAAAGAAAACAATTGAGAATCATGAAAGTAAACTGGCAATTGAATAAAAATTCAATATTGGTTCTACATGCTTTGGTATGGGTAATGATTTTTTTATTACCTTTTATTTTTAGCTCTGAGAATGATTCATCAAAGGACGCCGATGACCTTGCTTTTAGAAACCTAAATACGGTAACCAATTTATTCTGGATGGGATTGTTTTATCTAAATGCATTGGTATTGATACCGAAGCTATTTAATAAGCATAAGTACATCTACTTTGTATTTTCGCTTGTACTATCTTTTTGTATTATCATGCTGTTTCATGGCGCTTTGTTTAAGCCATTTGTACAGGGTCATGATTTTAATTTTTTTAGATCATCTGCTCATAATATCATACCCTTTCTTTTTACTGTAACAGTAAGTACAACTTATAAAATTATTTACGATAAAATTAAAGCCGATACCGTAGCAGCAGAAATACAGAAAGAAAATTTAAAAACAGAATTGTCCTTTTTACGTTCACAAATAAGCCCTCACTTTTTATTTAATGTACTGAATAATATTGTGGCCATGGTTCGTCTAAAGAGTGGGGAACTGGAATCTACCATAATTAAATTGTCTTCACTGCTTCAATATATGTTGTATGAAACTGATGAAGAAAAAGTGTTGCTCCGCAATGAAGAAGAATCATTGCAAAATTATATTGACCTGCAAAGATTACGCTTTAGCAATAAGCTTACTTTGAATACCAGTTTTGATATAAAAGAAGAATGTCAAACCATTGAGCCCATGTTGTTGATACCCTTTGTAGAAAATGCTTTTAAACACGGTAGTGGGTTATTATACAATCCTGAAATCCATATCGATTTGCAGTCATCCAATAATCAACTGGATTTTTTTATAAAGAATAAGTATGTTAGCTCGGATACAGCAAAAGATAAAACTTCTGGGATTGGATTGACCAATGTAAAAAGGCGGTTGCAACTGTTGTATCCTGAAAAACATACACTCTTAATTGAGGACAACAACGGTTGGTACAAAGTTCACTTAAAATTATTTTTAAAATG
>JAYUBR010000277.1:0-2087 GCA_043740775.1 Ferruginibacter sp.
AAGAATGAACAAAGAATTGCTTGGGCTGGTATTGGTTTTTTCAACATTAACTATAGGTCAATCTGCATTACAACTACCAAAATCCGGGCTATCTTCCCCGTCAATAGAAAACATAATAATAAGCGATGATAAAATAGATATTGGCGGGCTTAAACAGAAGGATGTTAGCGTTAGCGGGAATAAGCTCAATCATGATAAAAAGCCAATTACCGGATCGTTAAACGTAACAGGCAACGGGCGGCAAAAGCTGTGGCAACAACATTTTTACCTACGGTACAGTACTAAGAAATCTGGTATGGTTTCCAAACAAAATAGTGAGCCCCTGGAAACTATAAATGACAATGACAGTACCTCGCTGTTATTATATGAACCAGTAACAGAGTTATATGATATGAATGAGGTAGCGTTACATAACCAGGTGATCTTATCTGCTAAAAACGAAAACATCCTGCCGCTGAATGAATCAACAAAAAAAATTATTCCCGTTGATAAGAAGATCAGCCAAAAGAAAGATCATAGCGAATTGTCAAAAAGAAAAGCATTTTATATTGGTGTTGCCGCAGGTTCCGATTTTAGTAAAGTGCAATCCATGGCATTCAATAATTCAGGTTTCAATGCAGGACTGATTGCAGGAGTAAAACTGGCCGGCAGAACATCTTTTGAAACCGGCATTTTATGGAACAGAAAAAATTATAACAGTGCCGGCAATCAATTTAAAATGGATAAAGTTGGTTCAACAATGCCGGCTGGTATGGTAATCAATAGCCTGGAAGCTAAAAGTTCATTGATAGAAATTCCTTTTAAAATTAAATATGATTTTTTGAACAGGGCAAATGCCACATGGTTTGCAACAGCAGGAATTTCGGCCTATATTATGACCACAGAAACTAACAGGTATCATGTAACAATGAATGGCAATACAGAAATGATGACAGGCGTTTACCGCAATTATAATTATGGGTTACCTGCAGTAGCAAGCATCAGCGCAGGCTATCAAAAAAATCTTTCAAAGTTTATAAACATACGGATAGAACCTTTTCTGAAAATTCCCTTACAGGGAATGGGAGTAGGTAATTTACCCATTACCAGCGCCGGATTGCAGGTTGGTATTACCAGGCTTTTAAAATAAAACTTCATTTACTGTTAAAAAAAACGCTGAAAAAAGTGTAAGTGTATCGCTATGCCTATAACAAAACAAGGCTTCATAAAAAATCAAACTATTCACTAACAATAAAATACAAACAATGAAAAAGATGAGCTTTTTTAAAATTTCCGTTGCGGCAGCAATACTGGTTTCTTTTACGGCCTGTAAAAAAAATAATGATCAAACAGTAGCCAACGCAAATAACCCCAAGGCCGCGATGGAAGACATGATATCAGAAAAGGGTGCCAATCCGGATGAAGCAACCATTTCACAAATAGTAACGCTTGCCAATACGGGCAACAGGCAAAAAGAGGATGACGATGACCATTATCTTTATACAGAAAGCAATAACCTGGGTATCAATAGTATTATTGCATACAAGATAAAAAAGGGCGGAGCATTACAATGGCAGGAGATGGTATTATCCGGAGGATCGGGAACAGGAAAGTCTTTGGGGTCGCAGGGTGCGCTGGTAATTGACAAAGAACACGAATGGCTGTATGCTGTAAACGCAGGATGTAACAGTGTGTCTTCCTTTAAAATAGGTGATAACGGTAAATTAACACTTGCCCATTCAGCAGATGTTTATGGTAAAACACCTGTTAGTGTTACTGTTCATAAAAATTTGTTGTATGTGCTCAACAGGGCAACTGATAATATTCAGGGTTTTAAAATAGGAAGTGGTGGAATGATGACTCCAATTGAAGGAAGTATGCAACCCCTTAGTTCCACAGGGGTAGATGCGCCGCAGATTTCCTTTACGCCCAATGGTGACTGGGTAATTGTTACAGAAAAAGCTACCGATGTAATCGGTACGTTTAAAGTAAAAAGTGATGGCTCAGTGCATGCCGGAACTTTTACGGCATCTGTAGGAAAAACACCCTTTGGGTTTGATTTTTCAAGAAATTATATGATTGTTTCCAATGCCGCAGGTGGAATGGCT
>JAYUBR010000278.1:0-7020 GCA_043740775.1 Ferruginibacter sp.
GCATCAATATCAAGCCCACTATCGGTTTCATCAAGTATGGCAAGTTTCGGATCAAGCATTGCCATCTGAAATATTTCATTGCGTTTTTTTTCACCACCGCTAAAACCTTCATTCACAGAGCGATTGGCAAGTTTGCCATCCAACTCAACTAATTTTTGCTTTTCCTTCAGCATTGCTAAAAAATCTTTTGCTTCCATTGGTTCCAAACCTTTGTAAGCACGAATTTCGTTGATAGCTGTTTTCAAAAAATTAACATTGCTTACTCCCGGAATTTCAATCGGATACTGAAACGCAAGAAACACACCTTCTCTGGCTCTATCTTCAGGCGATAGTTCTAACAGATTTTTACCATTGTAGGTTACTTCACCTTCTGTAACTTCATATTCCGAACGCCCTACAAGCACCGCTGCCAATGTGCTTTTCCCCGAACCATTAGGTCCCATAATAGCGTGTACTTCTCCCGCTTTTATTTCTAAATTAATTCCTCTCAGAATTTCTTTCCCGTCAATTGACGCATGTAAATTTTTAATTGATATCATTTTTTGAACTTTGATTATTTATTTTTATCCTACTGAGCCCTCCAACGAAACCGCCAACAATTTTTGTGCTTCAACAGCAAACTCCATTGGTAATTGACTTAATACATCTTTGCAATAACCGTTTACAATTAAACCAATTGCTTTTTCATTATCAATACCACGTTGTTTGCAATAAAATAATTGGTCTTCACCAATTTTTGAAGTTGTTGCTTCGTGCTCTACAATGGCTGATTGATCTTTGATTTCGATGTATGGAAATGTATGTGCCCCACATTTATCACTCATCAATAAACTATCGCATTGCGAAAAATTACGTGCATTGGTTGCGCCTTTTGAAATACGTACCAAACCTCTGTAACTATTGTTGCTAAAGCCTGCCGAAATACCTTTTGATATAATAGTGCTTTTAGTATTTTTCCCGATATGGATCATTTTTGTTCCTGTATCGGCTTGCTGATAGTTATTTGTAAGCGCTACGGAATAAAATTCACCAACTGAATTATCACCTTTTAAAATTACCGATGGATATTTCCAGGTAATTGCAGAACCTGTTTCTACCTGTGTCCAGGAGATTTTAGAATTTTCTTCCAGACAAATACCGCGTTTGGTAACAAAATTAAAAATGCCGCCCTTGCCATCTTTATCGCCCGGATACCAGTTTTGCACGGTGCTGTATTTTATTTGCGCATTTTTATGTGCTACAAGTTCTACAACGGCTGCGTGCAATTGATTTTCATCACGCATTGGCGCAGTGCAGCCTTCGAGGTAACTCACATACGAACCTTCATCGGCAATAATTAAGGTGCGTTCAAACTGACCGGTACCAGCCGAATTTATTCTGAAATAAGTTGAAAGTTCCATCGGACAACGAACGCCTTTTGGTATATAACAAAACGAGCCATCAGTGAAAACAGCGGAGTTCAGTGCCGCATAAAAATTATCGGTATACGGAACTACTGAACTCATGTATTTTTTTACAAGTTCAGGATGGTCTTGAATAGCCTCGCCAAACGAACAAAAAATAATTCCTTTTTCAGCCAATGTTGCTTTAAAAGTTGTTTTTACCGAAACGCTGTCCACAATAATATCCAACGCTATTCTACTTTCCACGCCTGTAAGCCGTTCTTGTTCTAAGATAGAAAGACCAAGCTTTTGAAATGTTTTCAATAATTCGGGATCCACTTCGTCTAAACTATTCAATGCAACTTTTGGCTTTGGAGCTGAGTAATAAATGATGTCCTGAAAGTCTGGTTTTTGGTAAGAAACGTGTGCCCAGTGTGGCTCTTCCATTGTTAACCAATGGCGCAATGCTTTTAACCGATAAGCTAACATCCATTCGGGTTCATTTTTTTTTGCAGAAATAAAACGAATGATATCTTCATTCAAACCTTTCGGTGCGTTGTCGGCTTCAATATCGGTAACAAAACCGTATTTGTATTCCGTGCTGATTTTTTCTTCTAAAATCCCGTTCATGGTATTTATGTGTTGATATTATTAAGTTGATAACTGTTTATTGGTAAATTCTAAATTATTAAATGCAACGTTTCTTTTTTTGTCATTAATTCTTCTTTGCTTTCTCTCCAGTTTTCATCATCCACACAACAGTCTACCGGGCAAACAGCAGCACATTGTGGCTCATCATGAAACCCAACACACTCTGTACATTTATCCGATACTATATAATAAATATCCATCGATACAGGTATTTGCGGTGCATCAACATTAGCAGTCAATCCACTTTTTGACACAAACATTCCTTTTATAGATGTTCCATCAGAAAAACGCCATTCAACGCCTCCTTCATAGATGGCATTATTAGGGCATTCCGGTTCGCAAGCGCCACAATTAATGCATTCCTCTGTAATTTTGATAGCCATTTTTTTTATTATTGTTATATTGTTGGAAAGTTCAAAATTTAAAGTTTTGTAAAAAATTAGTAACCTCTTTTAACCTTAGAACTTTGAAGTATATTACACACCAAATGATTCTCCACAACCACAGGTTCTGCTTGCGTTCGGATTTACAAATACAAAGCCTTTTCCATTTATACCTCCAGAATAATCCAGCTCTGTACCTATTAAATACAAAAAGCTTTTTTTGTCAACAGCAATCTTTATTCCTTTGTCTTCAAAAACCTGATCGTTTTCTGTAATAACATTATCTAACGCAAGTTTGTAGGTAAGGCCAGAACAACCACCCCCATTAACACCTACACGGATAAATGTTCCTTCGGGGCTATTTTCGTTTTTTATTAAACGTAACGCATGTTGTTTTGCATTTTCTGAAACTGTTATCATTTTGTTTATGTATTAATTATTAATAATCTGTTTTATTCTCAATTTTAAATGTCGTTTTCTTCTAGAAAACCTTGGAAACTAAATGCAGCTTCCTTTTCATTATTCGATAAATCTGCCAGTGTTATCTTGTCTAATAGCTTGTCAATAGTAGATTGCACCATTGTCCAAAGTGAACGAATAGAACAATCAACAGAATTAGTACACAGTTTCATTATTCCCACATGATTGGCACAAAATTCTTCATCAAACAACCGTCCACCTAAAGCTTTCAAAACAGCGTTCACCGTAATATCGGCAGCAGGCCTGGCAAGTATATATCCCCCAACATGTCCTTTGGTGCTATTAATTAAGCCCTCCATACGAAGTATCCGGGTTAATTTGGCAACATGGGGTTGTGATAACCCTTCCGCATCACTAAGCTGAGGGATGCTTAAGCCAGCATTATCCTTACACTTTGCAATTCGCACCAATATTCTTAAACCATACTCGTCCTGTGCTGTTATTTTCATTGTTTAAAAGTTTTAAGTTTAATCATAGATTTTATAGTGATTAAAATAAACCTACGGAACAAATGTACACCTTTATTTTTAATCTATACTAAAAAGTATATAATAATTTATACAAAAAAGTATATAACGTTGTCCAAAATAATCTTTACAGTTACCACCAAAGTGTAATTTGTGGCTACGTTGCAGCATTTTCACAAGCAATTTTTGATTTTCACTTGCAAATAGTTGTAATAGGTAATTAACAATTTAAGAAATCGATAAATAAGAATGTATCATTTTCGGTAAATAAGGATGTAGTATTTCGTTAAATAAGAATGCATGATTTTTCTCTAATCGCCCAGCTTTGTGCATCCATAAAACAGGCGCAAAAAGTATGGATAAAAAGACAATTGGAGACTGGATCATGTATCACGAAATTCACTAAATGCTACGAGACGGCTTTAGCCGGTCTTCAGTAGCCAGACACTACGCACCGACCATCGCACAATCAAGAATATGCAGCGATGAGTGAGGCTGAATATGAATCGTTCCTACTAAAACGGGAATTCAGGGCTAATCTGTAGACGCCCTATGAAACATTCGTAAAGGACCAGTTAGTGGCTTGTCCTGCCGCCAGTGCTGCACAGGTTCATGATTGGTTGAAAGAACATCATTCCCCTTTCCCGAAAACATCTCCCAAAACAGTATACAATTTTGTTATGGCTATCCGCCAGAAACATAATATTCCACTGGAAAAGGCTTTCAGGGATTATTTTATTGTAGATCAGCTTGCATATGGATTACAGGTCCAGGCTGATCCGATAGCTATCGGATTTGGACAGTATCATTTACGCAACAGTGAGCTGGAAGAAAGAAGGTGCATTTTTTTATTATGATGCTTTCCAGGTCCCGGCTGAAATATATCCATTTTCTTGATAAGCCCTTTACCATACCTGCTGCAATAGATGCGCATGAAGCAGCATTTAAGTACTTTGAGGGTATGACTACAGAAGTGGTTTATGACCAGGACCGGTTATTTCTGGTAGCTCAAAACATGGGAGAACTGCTACTCACACAGGAGTTTAAAGACTTTATAGTTATCCCTCAAAAAGTCTGTAAAGCCTGTTACACAAGGCTATTGCATAAAAAGTGCATTAAAAGTCTGCCAGGTATTTGCAAATTCACTAAAAATTCCGCAGGTTTATGTATGCTATCCAACAAAAAACAAAGTTCCCAGATAGGTTTATTCAATGGCCTTGCTGATCAGCTTGACCGAAAACACCCGTTGTATCTGTTAGCCAATAAAATTAACTGGTCTTTTTTTGAAGATGCCTTTAAGAAGCACTACAATGAAAAAATGGGTGCCCCTGCCAAGCCTATCCGCCTGATGGTATCGCTGCTGATAATAAAATCTTTGCGCAACCTGAGTGATGAAAATTTATTAGAGCAATGGGCAGAAAATATTTATTACCAGTATGTGGGTGGAGAACAACATTTTCAGCCATCCCCTCCTTGCGTGCCCACCGAACTGGTAGCCTTTCGTCAACGCATTGGAGAGCCTGGTGAAGAAGCTTTTGCCGCCTCTTTGGCAAGTTGCCACATGCTTACCTTTCTTGCTTGTGTAATTCATTAAATGTATGCTTACAATAGCAGCTAAAATGGAAAAAGCTATCGTGGCAGTGTTTTCTTTATATAAGACCTGAAGCAGCAATAACCCTATCAATGCACACCAAATTTGTATCTGGATGGCATTTTCATTGTCGCCTAAAAAATAGTTTAAGGGGAAGTTTTGCTTTAACCGTTTAAAGAATTTTTCAATCTGCCAAGGATTTTGGTAGATCTCCACTATTTGTGTTGCAGTTAATTCCAAATTGTTTGTCCAATAGATAAAAGTGGTTGTATGTTTTTGGCTGTAATAGGCTATCCGCCTTAATTCTAAGGTTCTTTTAACTGCAACGCCTTCAATATCCCCGGTATATTTTACCACTATTATTTCATCTTTTAAGATAAGCGGCTCCGTATCCAATAGATCCAGTTCTTTTATGCTTGTAAATCTTGCATTGTCTTTTTGTGGCACCACATAGGTAATGCCCCTATCGTTGAATTTTTCAAATTGCAGGTAGTTGATATAGGCTTTGTCAAATGTGATGATAGAGCCATCGGGCAGTTCTTTGATGCATTCGTAGAACTGTTGGTCGTGCATGGCCGCCGCAGTGTATTTTACAAAACCAGGCATATTGCAATCGGCTTTTAAAAGCGTATGCACTTTAATGCCCCCTTTACTTTTACCATCGTTGCTTTTGCGTCCTGCCGGCTTCAATATAGCTTTAAACAAGGGGATAGTGCTACTATCAAGTATATACAGCTTACTGGCTATGGCGGTCTTTAAACGGCTGTCCGAGATAATGTGCTTGTATTTCAAATAAAGGCTTTGATAGAGCGAGCCAAAAATTTCGCTGCTCCTGTTTTTATTGCCATCGCTAAGGGTGCTGCGTGCTGGTACCCGTTCTAAATTGAGGTGGTTTAGTTTACCATTACATAACTCAAGCCCTGTCTGAACTTCACGGATGTAGGTGCATCTTGAAAATATGGTGTACAGCATGGTGGTCAGGTGGTCTTTGAAGTTCAGTTTCTTGGCAAACTTATCTGCTTGATGCTTTTTGCAGCTTTGCTCAATAAGGTTGGTATCTATTAAAGAAAGTACCTGGGTAAATATCGGCTGTCCGACATAATTTGTAGATTTGTCCATATTATAAGTTTCTTTGCAGAACAAGTATAATATAAAAGGGTGGAATAATTCCATCCTTTAGTCTTTTTTATTTCGGACAACAATAATTATAAATCACTAAGCCTGGCAGATTTTCTGTACAGGCTTTTGTTTATAAGTTTCTTGCCAAATTCTTTAGGCAAATATTTATTTTTACAGTACAATAGTTCTTTTACTTTCCCGACTTAGTTTGCAAAAGCGATAAGCCGCTTTTAAATCCTGTTTGTTTGCAAATTGTTTGCAAATCTTAAAAATGAAGGATTTTTAAAGTAGCAATAAGCAGTCAATTTCTTCTAAAAATTACCGACTAAAAGTTGATAAAAACAAAAGGGATTGATTTGTTTTACCAAATCAATCTCTTTGTAACAAATTGAAAATCAGTGACCCTGTCAGGATTCAAACCTGAAACCTCTTGATCCGTAGTCAAGTGCTCTATTCAATTGAGCTACAGAGCCATTTCCGTTTTACCGGATTGCAAAAATAGAGATTTATTTTATTGAACCCAACTCTTTATGCATTTTTGCGGTAAATAATAAAATGAAACTTCAATTCTGGACCATTGGTAAAAGCCATGAACCTTATGTTAAAGAGGGGATTGAATTGTTTACAAAACGAATTACCAACTACTATCCGGTTGAATGGAACATTATTGCCATGCCAAAAAATGCAGCTACTTTAAGTGAAACAGACCTTAAAAAAAAAGAAGGAGAAATTATTTTAAATGCATTGCAAAAAGAAGATTATCTGGTATTACTGGATGAAAGAGGTAAACAATTGACTAGTGAGGGGGTGGCTTCTTTTATACAATCAAGGGGCAACGAAAGTGTTAAAAATATTGTATTCTTAATTGGTGGTGCCTATGGCGTTAGTGAGGTGGTTATACAAAGGGCCAATTACAAGTGGAGTCTATCGCAACTGGTTTTTCCGCA
>JAYUBR010000279.1:0-7017 GCA_043740775.1 Ferruginibacter sp.
ATCAGTATCGGCACGAACACGAACGTTATTTAATACCACATCATTTACACCTACAGATGTTCTTATTACAGCTTCCAGGTCGGTTACTTTTAAGGCACCGTTAAAATTCGTTACCGATAAAGTTTTAAGAAAATTTGTAATTGATAAAATTGTGTTGGCCTGAATAACGGCTGCATACTGGCCAGCATAAAATATTTGTGCTGCTATATATAATTTATCAGGATTTAAACTTATTACATTATAATTAATACCGGCAATGCCGATAATATTAATATACCCTTGCGCACTGCTGATTTCCGGTGCAGCAAGTGCGACCAGGGGGTTACCTTTTGCCACTTTAATATTTACTGAATTACTTACATCTGTTGTAACGCTGCACGCTGTTATTAATAATAAAGTAGGATCAACAACAGCATAAGTAGGAACGGTATTTATTAAAGCAATGATTTGAGGATTAGTAGCGGAGTATTGGAATTTAAACATTTTATCCTGCACCCATAAAGCAGATGCAGCAGCGGCTTTGCTTACTGTTAACTCAATATTCTGTCTGAACAAGTCCTGTAATTGTTCCATCAAGGCTTGTGATATTGCCACCGTGTAGCAAATCAAACGGAGTAAATTTCTTTTACTCCACAGCAAAGGATTTATTGTAATACCTATAGCCGCAAAATTTGTTACAAGGTTTGAAACTATATAATCATTTATATTTGATACGGAACGTGCCATTAATTATTTTTTTGATAAGTTATAGTTACAATTTCTGCTGCTGTCATTTTTAAACCATTTAATAACGTTAATATAGATGTTGATGTAGCGAATAGAAATTGTCCAGGTGTAAGCAACGTAATACCTTTCGTAACACTTACAATCGTGGCTCCTATTATTAAATTACCGCCGGTATCTAATACCGTAAAAAAGTTCTCACCGCCACTGATAGATGTATATTGTGTGCTTATTATTGCACTTTGCGCTGCTACTGCATAATTGTAAGCAGTAGTTGTATTACCTTTCGTTAAATCTATTTCAACATTCGTAGGCGGCGTGCTGTACAAGTAAGCAAGTGGGTGATTGACATCATACTTACTTCCAATGCTATCGGTAAAGTTGCAAACGAAATCAAGCGTTAACTCATAAACATTATCATGCGTAAAATCTTGCATCTCTGACATACAATTTAACGGGCCACATGCTGTAGGGTTAAATGCTGTAAGATTTGAAACGACTTTATCACGTAAATCAAATATCAATAAATCCTGTTCAAAAGTAAAGTCCATGGCATCTGTAAACCAATGTACAATATGCACTCTGAATGATAAATCTGCTGCCCTAAAGTATTGCCCGATATTTTCATACACCGGGCTATTAACAACTTCAACAAAAAAAGCTGGCATAGGCCATGCCTCCATTTTACCCTCTTTAAAATATGCTACTTGATTATTCCAAACTCTTACATAAGGGTTCACTACAGAGCCATCACCATTGGTAACGGTGAGTATTGCTAACTTAGCCAGTACATCTTTTATCGGTTGTTTTATTCCGCTCATATTTTAAATCCCCAAACTTTATCTCCGAATTCTTTTATTTTTACTTGTTGGCTTACCCGTAATATCGGGCTGTCCTTCATAAAAGTTCTTTTAGGCATATTAACGCCATTTTTCATTGGCAGCCCATCATTGTGAATTTTTGCGTAAGGCAAATCAACTACAAGCCTCACCTGGTTAAATGTCTGGCTGCGGATTGAATTACTTACTGCACGCCTTAATGTGCCACCCCCTGCACCTTTTTTGTTTCCAGCCCCTACAAGTGTAATATTAGTGCGACGACTTAATTTATACTTTTTTGGATACTTGTATGCCTTTGTTCCCTCAATTCGCCTTTGTGGTACTTTCCACGCGGCACCATCCCAGCCTTGCTTATCCCAACTGCTGACAAAAAAATTTTGCGCTTGGTTGGCTAAAACTTTGGGCAACTCTACTTTCATTCGAGTTATATTTTCTTTTACTTTCTGAAAGCCGAATTTAGTGTCTGCCATTATTTATTACATTTAATCAAAAATTGCTATTGCTTTTTCTAAAGCATCAACTATTTTTTCTTTCATTACTTCAATATCCTTTTCACTATTTATTACTACCGTTCCAACCAATGATTGAATATTGACGGTAATTTGTGACTTTTGTTTTGAAAGTCCGTTATCTTTCAAAATTAATTTAGGTAGTGCCGGTAGATTTATCATTTTCGGTACATTTCCTTTTTTAAACAATTTTTCTGACATAATTTTATTTTTTATTCTTCCGGTATTTCTACCCATAATAAAGATTTAATTCTTGTATTCCATTTTTCCATTCGTTCCCTCTTATCCAAAACTTATTTTTAGACATAACAACACCGCCCTTATTCGCATATTTTCTAAAAAATTTCAATTCAGCAAAACTATAAACTTCAATCTTTGCTATTAAAATACCTTCATTTACATATTCTATAATTGAACCGTTATGGCTATTAATAGGCAATTGCTTATCAGCTAAACCTTTGTTTGTAATAAATTTATTAAAAATATTATAATCTACCAAGTACATATTATTTTTTTATAGGTTCAAATACAATATCATTACCCTGCCCAGGCAACGGCTTGGTGTGTTTGTTTTTACCTGATAAAATAATATCGGGAATAACATCAAAGGCACTACATGAAAAACCATCCAAATCGTCAAAATTAAAATGCTTGCAAATGTTACAGGCAATTTTTACTAAAGGCTCGTTATGTCCAATAATATCACTCATAAATTATGTTTATATCTCCTTTAAATTTACTAAAATTTTCCCATATAACCCCTTTTTTCCACTGCTTTTTATAGCTGTAACCTTGTATTTTGAACCCCTGCCAAATAGTATCTCTTTCTCTTTTTTTGCATCGCTAAGGTTTTGAATAAGTACACCATTTTTACCTTCGATAACCATTGAAACCTGATAATTTGCTGAACCGCTAAAGTTTTCTGCAACAGCTTTGTCATAAGTTGTTGACATAAAAGCATTATCAGTAAAAACAGAGCCTTTCTTTAAATCTTTAAAAACATTAAAATTCTCTTCATCCAGCGTTAAACCCCTGTAACTTGTCTCGGTTAGTTTTGGCGCACTTTCTAAAAAACTATCTAATGTTTTTATATTACTTTCATTTTCACTTGTTATCGTTTTTCTTACACCTCTCAAATAACCGTTTATGCCATTGTATTCTCCCCCGGTATAATCTATCAGTGCGGTTTTTTCTACATCTGAAACAAATAATGTTTTCATCGCCTCTATTGCCTGTTCTATATTTAGCCCTGTTTGTGCAGCCTCCCTTTCAACAGGTCTTTCCGGTAATGGTAAATCAAAATTATTTTTAGCAAAATCTTTGTCTTTTCTTTCTACTGCAAAATAAGGGTGATCATCTTTGAACACATAACCATCCTTTCCTGGGTTCATATTAAACATCGGATTCTTTACCTCATACGCTTTATCTGCTGCATCCTGTTTATCTTCTTCGCTTGTTAAGGCCACCCCTTCTTCTTGTTGCAATAACACACAACGGCAATTATGCACTACACCGACATTTGTAATGTATGTTTCATCTATATTCACTGATAAGTTGTATATTTGCCCTGTATAATCAATATTTTTTACAGTTTTTACTAAAACAAATTTTCTATGAAAAAAGGAGTAAGTCAAGAAATTAAACAAAGAATTGAAGCTATCGAGAGGCTGCCCACTCGTGAAGCCCTCTACAATAGGTACTTTATTGATATGCTTACTTTTAGAAAAATTTGTATTAAATGGAATATTAATACTAGAACACTTATGCGTCTTTTTACTGAATATGCTTTTGAATCTAGAAAAGGAGGGGAAGCTATCAAAACTCAATGGCTTAACGCAGAAAATAGAAAAATAAAAACATCTAATAATATGGCTGCAATGAGAAAAAAATACCCTCATTGGGCTATTGGAATTAAAAGACCCGATGCCGCAATTTTGATGAAAACTAAAAACCCTATGTTTAATGCTGAAACAAGAGAACGTGCTAGTAAAAAAACAGTTGAAACGATGAATGCCAACCCGAAACTTTACGGGCAATATCATAAAAAACCTACCCGATGCGAAAAAAAAGTGTTTGATTTTCTTATAAGTAAAAATATCCCTTGTGTTGTAAATGAACTTATCAATGATCGCTTTATTGATATTTTTATTCCCCTCTACAATATTGGTATTGAATGTGTTCATCATGCCAGATTCCCACTTTCTTTTGATAGACATAAAAAAATAAGCGATAATAACATAAAAATTATTTATTGTACAAATGATTTTATTGATAGTTCCAATATTTATGTTTTGTATGAGTATATCACTATCAACAATATTTTCAGCCATACGCCATCCTGTAATGGTGAGGAAACGGTGTTCTTTGGTCGCCGTAACGGAATTGTTTTTGATGTGGATACTACACATTTGTCCAGAAAAATTTTTTACATTAATAAAGTAAACCTCTTGTTCTTTACCAGAACCCCCAATAATTAAATCACCAATTTTTACTTCTTTTATTTTTATAAATCCATTTTTTGTAAGAATTTTTG
This sequence comes from Ferruginibacter sp., assembly GCA_043740775.1. Classification (GTDB taxonomy): domain Bacteria; phylum Bacteroidota; class Bacteroidia; order Chitinophagales; family Chitinophagaceae; genus Ferruginibacter. The sequence continues at coordinate 4,605 of JAYUBR010000279.1, forward strand.
TTTCGGGAATAAAGCAATTAAAATGTTGCAATGGTGCATTCATGTCCCAAATTGGATCATCTACGGGTGCAGTTATGCCAGCCATAGCTATACATTCTTCGCTGGTATTAGCATCATCTATAGCAGAATAAATAAGCATCGGAAACAGCTTCTTATTAGCCTCAATCTCATTCCATTTACTTGCACTCTGTGCCTGACCTACCGTTGTATTGTATTCTGTTGCGCCCCAAACATTATTCCATGTATCATACGCCTTCATGCCAACTTCATTAAACTCTTTATTAGTTCTTAATTCGCCACCTTCGTTAAACAATAAGCTTCTAATATCTTTTGTTTCCTGAAAAGTTTTGGCTGCTGAAAACATCCAAATATTTTCCCTTAACTCTGTTAGTAATTCTAAATCTTTACCCTTCGCATCCGCTAATGTCATTCCAAAACCTTTATACAAGCCCTTTTGAAAGTACTGGCCTATTGCACCATATAAGCCCTCCGGCAAATCATATTCAGTTATTGAACCATCATAAATCCCGTTAATATATTTAAGGACTAAAGCCTCCGAATATTCAAACATTATTTATACAGTTTTTCTAATTTGTTCTTTATACTTTCACTAAATGGCTTATCTATTGTCTTATCTATTGGTGTCGGGTTAACTATTGGTGCCTTGTTTGTTTTAATACCTGTGCGCTCACTAAAATATTCCCAGTCAGGATCACCACCGGCATCTTTAATAGTCTTGAATAACGAAGCAGTTTTTAAATTACTGTCATCCTCCTTGCCTCTTATTTCTTCTTGTTCGGCATTGTTTTTAAAGTTAAATATTACACCTGTTGGCATATTCAGCCCTAACTTTGTTAAACGTGGTAATAATTGCTTGTTTATTATATTTTCAATGAACACGCCGTCTTTACTTTGCTTGTCATTCATAGCCAGTTCGGCAGGTGATTTTAAACCGCCCTGGCTTGCACCTAATTTTCCCGGTATACTATCAATGGCGTCCGAGTGGCCTAGCACCAGTTTTGATATTTTCTTTTCGCACCTCATTTCAAGATTATCGTAACCTTTGTACCCTGTGCCGCCCAAAGCTGTTTCTAAAAATTCAATTTCATCTGTAGGGTCTATAATTGCATAACCTGCGCTGCCCATTGAACGCAAAGCGTTTTCAAGTTCTGCACGTTCGCTCTCTGTTGTTTTATTTGTTTTTGCAACCCTGTAAGGCTGTGCGTACATTTCTAAAAAATCACCGTTAAATCCTAATAAATTTCTAAGAAATATTTCATAAATACCTACGTTGTAAAGTAAACCATATCCACAATCGGAGGTTCCAATATCATTTACGGTATCAACGTAAATGTGCCAATCACTTTGTGGTTCCTCATTAAACGGTGTACCAGCTATTGAATAAACGAAATTGGTAACATTTTTTCTATCGGGACTTACATTCCATCTTTTAATTGTTGTTATTTGCTTAAACCCGTCGCCTTCTATATCACCTAATGAAATCAAACTATACCCAAAATAAATAGAATCTAAAGCATAAGACAGAAAATCGGAAAACCATTGCTTAGGGGTGTAACTCTCCACGCCGTTTTTTACAACCACATCGCACAAAACTTGAAGTGCATCAATATTTACTTTTCCGTCGTCGCCTGTTAAATCAAATTTTCTTAATGAGGTTAAGTCTTTTCTTCGCTCGATACATGCAGACACATGGGCATTCAATCTTGTATCAATAAACAGACGTTGCATTTTAACCCGTTGTGGGTACCAGGCGTTCTCTGCTTCGGTAATAGCTTCACGCCAAGACATTACATCTTGTCTGATACGTTGTAGTTGTAGCGGAGCAATTATGCCTGCTAAATTTTTAACAGGATTAATGTCTTTTTGCCTCGAAAATGGATTTATTGCCTGGCTTAATTGTTGGAGGATATTTGCCATTAATAGTAGTTATTTTGTTTTACTGCACCACCCCAACGGATGCGTCCGCCTGACTTTGGTTGTAGTATTGGTATCGCTGCGGTAATGTATTTGCCTTCTGCTGCACCCTCTAACCATTTTATTGCATCCTGATAGCGGTGTACTCTTAATTCAGGGATATTACGTGGAGCAATACGGCTGTGAATATGGTATAGTACAATATCAATGCAGTAATTTACTAATTGTTGATTTCTATTATCGCCTAAAGTCCATTTTGTAATATCTGTTGGAAGCACACCGGCTGCAACTGTGTAGGCTGTAGGTGTACCCCAATATTGAATGCCTGAATTAATATCGTCAGGAAAAATATTTATTGGTGGTGCGTTGTAGTATGTACCGCCCTGTAATAACGTTTCGTGTATTGGAACTACGGAAGGCTGTAAGGCTGTGTAAGTACTGTTGTTCCAGTACACCTTATCGCCTTTTAAATAATATT